>JAGVAB010000160.1 GCA_020060485.1 Anaerolineales bacterium | reverse complement strand
GACCATCAACACCAATTCCCTATCCAGCTCCAGCCCCAGGAAGACCAGCAGCATCACTACCAGACTGACCAGAAAGGCGCTGACAAACAGGATCAGCAAAACTTCCAATTCCAGTTCAAATGGCCGCTCGCCGAACAAAAGCCGTACCAATAACCAGCCAGGGATCACAAAAGTCAGCAGCAAGCCTGCCGCCGTGGTCAGCCAGGTGATATTCCAGTAGAAAGAAACCGGCAAGGCCAGCAGCAAAACCCCCACCAGCAAGGCATCCGCATTCTCATCCAGCCAGAAAAATCTGGACTTCGCTTTCATTTCCTGACCCCGTCCAACAGGAATTTTCCGGCACAAAGTGCATACACAACACCTTGCGCCAGCAGCCAGCCCATGCCGACCGCGATCAAACCTGCTCGATCCACCAGCAGGAAAAAGGCAGCCAGGAAGATCACCGTGGATAAAACAGCCAAACCGATTAATTCCTTCATTTGTTGAAAGATCTGCATCCTGCTGAAATGCACCCGGTTCATCGAAACCAGGGGCGCAGCCAGTGCCATCCACACCAATAACGGCACCGCCATTTGATATGCCTCGCCAAACAGAGACAACACCCAGGGTGCGCCAAATCCCAACACGAGGGCAAAACCGCAGGTGATCCAAAAACTGAGTCTCAACGAACGTTTGAACACCGGTGTGAACTGTTGCAAATCATGCGAGCCTTCGGCATAGGCCGAGCCGGCGATGGCCTGCCCGGCGCTGAAGATCAGTGCTCCCAGCATCCAGGCAATATAGGCATTGGCGCTCTGTGCCGGGCCAAGCCGCTCCATCACCAGCAGGGGGGTCAGCAAGATCGGCAGTTGATACATCTGCAGGGCAATATGCACACCCAATGAAAAGGGAATCAGTTGCCGTAAGTACGACAGGTTGATGGACTTCATGATCGAATAATCCGGCATCACCCTGGGCAGATAAACGAACAGCCCGAGCAGAATTGCAGGCAGCATCCCCGCCACCACAGCCAGAATGATGCCTGCCGCTCCCCAGCGGGCCAGCACAATGGTCAACAGCAGGCGCGGCAAATTGATGGCGATCACCAGCCAGAAGCCATACTTGCTTTTGCGCATGGCCTGGAACACCATCTGGATTAACGAGTAACTGCCAAAAATGGGAGCGCACACCACAAACCCCACCAATAATTGCCAGCGTGAGGTCAGGAAAGCCAGGGAAGGCGACCAAACAGGCGCGCCAAGCACATACACCAGACTGGCAGTCAGGGTAGCCAAGACAGTGAAGATCAGGGCGGCGTTGACCATACGCGCCGGGTCATCGCTGGCAGGCAGGAACTTGATCAGCCCCATTCCCAGCCCTAAACCGGCAAGACCGGTCAACATCTGCGATGTTGAGATGATCGTCGTAGCCATCCCAACATCTGCCGGCAGATAGAAACGCGTCGCCGCGATCCACACCAGAAACCCAAATCCGGATGTGGCGATTAAAATTCCAAACAGGAAGAAAGAATTGACCAGCAAGGAATCTTCGCCAGTCCAGATCTTGAACAAAGTGGCACGCATATTGGCGATCATCTCTTTCATTCAGCCAGGTACGATCTCGTTCAGAAAGCCAACCACATCCTGCAAATCTCCAGGGCCTGGTTTGAGCGGCAAGCAGACCTGATACGAACCTGCACCGTCAGCAGCAGCCATTTGCCCTTCTTGGTCAGGCCATGTGGTTTGCAAACCATTTCCCGGGAAGATGTAGGAATAGGCTTCCACCATCTGCGGGTAGCTATCATTAAACCCCAGATTGACCGAATTGTGTTCTTCCAGGCGTGATTCATGCAATATGCCTGCCAGATTCCGGGCAAACGGTGTTTCTTTAATGACTGCCTGCTCAAAGTCACCGGTGACCACCTCCACCAGGGCGGCAATCTCTGCCCGCGAAGCATAGATATCCGCGTGATATCCAGGCTTCAGCAAACTGGCCAGATAACCTGCCCGCTCCCCAAAACCCAATTCCTCACCCTCCAGATGTTTAAGGCGGTAGGCAAACAACGCCGGAAAAGTCGGGAAGCTCAACACCTCCGCTCCCTGCAAGATCAGCCCATCATCGCCCAGTGTGCGCCAATCCGGAGCGGAGCGCAGCAAGGACATCAGGAGCGCAGTCTTGTAACTGCCACCCCGGCCAAAAGCGACCACCGCTTTCCCGCTGCGGGCTGCCGCGGCAGCGTGCAACAAGGTACACCCCCGGTCGTGAAGATGCCTCCCGATCACCTGGCGGGTAAGAAGTCCATTGGCATACATCCCCGGTATCAAGATCTGGCGCAGGCCGCCGCCGCGCAAATCCAGATGGATATGGGTTGGGCCGCTTTCAAATCCTTCTATTTCCACCTGCCAGCGGAAAGAACGCCATTGCTCCTGACAATAAATGTAATTTTCCCGAATATGATATTTGTGGTCAACCAGATAACACTCCCCGGGTTGTGGCTGAAAACCACCCATTTCCAGAACGACCTGCGGCGCCTCTGCCAGGCTTTGCACCTGGAAATGGGTAAAGGGTTGACCAGCCTCGGCAAAAAGTGACAAGCCTGGCCGGTGGTCCACGACTGACAAGCTGACCAGGCCGTGAAAATCATATAAGGTCTGCGTTGCCTTCATCTCGCCGCCTCATCAAGCGCCTGCTGTTTGACCCTGTCACTAATCACAGCCGGCAGGCTTACCGAAAGATACGTCGCGGTTTCGGGCAGGTTCGTCAACAAGGTACTGGCATATGTGTCCCACACCCGGGCAAATGCGGACTGTGGAAAGACACAGCCAAATAGCGCGGTATGGCGCACAAATGGAAAGAATTCCAACCTGAGATTATTGATCATCTGCGCAGCCAAAGCCTGACGATCCCCTGGCATACAGGCATACTCCCAGCCGGTGCGCAGCAAGCTCAACTTGTACATTCTGCCGCAGTCGGGCGTTACGGCTTGCAAGAAACGCATAGGATTGACGGGTGAAAAGACTTTGATGTAACCCAGGCTAAGATGGTACACCAGCAGCCACAGATTGAACCGCATGCGTTCAAAACCCGTCAGACTCTGCCATACCTGTGGATGCAGGTTGTATTTGAACATATTCAAATCAGAAAGATAACTGTACACCTGTCCATCCTTGAGCAGCACAAAATTATCCCCCAGAAAGTCCAGCTTCCTGTCCAGGGCAGCGGCCAGAGCCAGGGTGGTCTTTCCGCCGCCGCCGCGTGCCCCAAAGACGTACACATTTCCCTGGCTGGCAACCGCCGAAGCGTGCAGCAGGCTAACCCCGCGTTGCAGCAAAAGGTAGCAAATAAAGAAATCGATGATCTTTCCGGCAATAAATGGCCGCCCCAGCCAATTGGCGGCTATGCGCAGTTCAATTGTGGCCGCGCTCAAACCCGAAACCTCAAATGACCAGCCTGCGCCCAGCTTGTACTTCTCGCCGCCATGATACAGATAGTCCTCTTTAACCAGGTAAACATCGTCCAGTGACTGGCAACCCTGTAATTGCGGCTGAAACCGGCCAATCGTTACCCGCAAATCAGGCGCCACAGCAGGATCATAAACCGTCTGAAAACAACGATAACGGCCCTGCACATCCAGCAGTTTTTGCACCCCCGCCCCGGCGTGGTCCAGAATATCAAACGTGCACATGCCATGAATCGAGTAACGGCTTACTCTATTGGAGATGCCCAATTCGCCATCCTTCTCCTCGTGCATTCGCCTCAGCCGACAACAACTGTAAGACTGTCATCGCTTGCTGCCGATCACATACTGGTCATGATGCGCCAGCACTCCGCTTTCCAGGATCTCAAAATAACGGCCAACATAACCCACAAATTCAGCCTGATCCCACTCGCGCAGGTGACAGCGATTCTTGGGGCGGTAACGGGCCAGCAGCCCCAGGCGGCCGCGTTCCGGTGTGCTGATCAGGACATATTTGCAATTCACACGCTGCAAGAATCCCAACAGGGCGTCAGGGTCATCCAGGTGTTCGATGACATCCACTGCAATCACCAGATCAAATTCTCCCTGCTGCAAATGATCGAAATCAGATAGTGCCCAATCCCTGTGCGGGTATTTGTGCTGCAGAAATATGAGACCAGCAGACAATTCCAGCCCCAGGGTGCATTCCTCGGCAAAGTATTTCAACAGTTTATAGCCAGAACCACAACCCACATCCAAGACGCCATGCAAACCGTGGTCTGTCAGAAACCGCCTGGCAGTTTGATAAACTTCATCCTGGTAATGATCCCGATTGCTGCTGTCCTCAAATGTGCGGCCTTTCCGCCGCGGCAGATACGCCGCCTTGATGCCGTACTTATCTTTGCGCATGCCCCGCGTCCAAAAAATGGCTGCCCGCAGCCCGGCCGCTGCCGCCCAAAAAGGCACCAGAGGCAGCAGCAACTGATGTTTGTCCAGGCGGCGGGTGATCGTTTCCAACCGTGCGCCGATTGTAGCTGCCTCTGGCTCCCAGGCTGTCATCTGCTGACGCAACGCCTCCACCAGCCCTGCCGAGCGTCCAACCTGCTGCTCAAGCCGGGTGGCCTGTTCAATTGCCTTGTGCAATGCCGGCCCACTCAATTCCATTGCCAGAACTGCCCGTCCATCCCGCCCCAGAGCAGCCGCCAGCTCAACCTGATGATCGTTGTAATTCTCGCCATATTGTTTCAGGCGCGGAGAAAGTACCAAAGGTTTACCCCATTTCATGGCGGTAATGATCGTGCCCGCCCCGGCCTGAGCCACCACCACCCGCGCCTTGTCCATCCATTCCAGCATTTCCTGCATCGAGGTGAAATCAAAATACCGGGCATACTTTGGCTGACAGGAACTGACCCCGCGCTGGATGACCACTTCCTCACCGCTCTGCAGGGCAAGTTCATCCGCTGCCTGCACCAGACGGTCAAAGCCCTGGTGATGGGTGCCAACCGTAACGAAGATCATATGACCCCGCCAAAATAGCGCGCCTTTGATCCGCAGATCTGTAAAAGCTGCGGCCATTGCACCCAGAACTCATCCACCAGCGGATACGCCAGTTTGCCGGTGCGTGAAAGACCCTCCACCCGGCACCAGCTTTCCAGGAAGATGGTCTTGATGCCCAGCAACCTGCCCCAGAAAAAGAAAGGCAGAGCGATTTCGGAACCGGTGCTGAAAATAACCTGCGGGCGCTCATGCAGCAATAGGCGCAGCGCCCACAGAATCGTGCGCAAAAAAACCAGCGGCCTTTCGCCAATATTGGCACAAAAATAGGCAGGGGCAATGGCGCGCGCCTCGTCATCCCGGGTGCTGTAATGGGTCACGAAAAAAATCTCGTGCCCTTCAAAAGCATCCAGCACCTGCAATGTTTCGGTCAAGTGACCACCCTGGGTGCATACCAACGCAATTTTCACAGCCCTCTCCCGGCAAGCACAATCGCAATGACTGGCTTTTATTTTAACCTCAGTTAGGAATAACAGAAAGCCGAGGAAATACAGGGGACATGGCTTTCTCAAAGTTAATTTTCCATTTGCTTCTTTTATTGATGGCACGAGGCCGGACGAAAGACAGTCTGTGCATCACCGGGGTTTATTCACCCCACCCCTCGAACTCCCCTCCCCGCTGCTTGCCTGACGAATCCCAATTCATTTTTCTGCGGGAAGGGGAGCATTTTGCATCTACTTTGATCTGGATAACCTTCACTATTTTGGAAAATCGTAAATGTCAAGCTTTCTTGAGAATGCCATGATACAGGGGAAGTTGCCAGGCTTCGCCGTCAGAATACCCCATACCGATTTTCTGTCAATTTTACCTGTTCGGCCGCTTTGACCTGCCGGCAGTCTGCCATCTGTACACCCCCAGAATGCCGTATGTATGCAATTTATGCAGCCACACCATGAAAGGCGGTGCGTGGCGGCGGCAAACTTGCAGTTCCTCGATAAATTGCTCTTCAAAACGCGAGCCGGATTTGGAGGAAGGGTACAAACGAAAAGCGGCCAATTGTCCCGGCAGCACATGCAGCCGCTGATGGCGGCCAATGCGCAGCCAGTAATCATAGTCGAAAGTGAATTGCAGGCTTTCGTCCAGGCCGCCAATCCGGGCAAACACTTCGCGCCGCCAGAAGGTTGCCGGCTGGGCAATATAATTCAAAACCTGCAAAATGGCATGGTTGCGCGTGTGCAGCCAGAAATGTTTGTAAGCCGCGATCCACTGGCGAAACTCGCGCCCGGTTTGGTCAACGATTCTGCATTTACCCGTCAACCACCCGGCCTCAGGGTGTGCAGCAAAATACTCCCCCACTGCCAGCAGCGCCCCCGGAAGATAGGTATCATCTGCATTGAGGAAGGCCAATACATCTCCGCTGGCCTTCGCCAAACCGGCATTGATAGCCTGCGCCTGACCGTCATCCTTCTGACTGATCCAGGTCAGGCGGCTCTCATATTTCCGCAGCACGTCCAGTGTGCCGTCCGTAGAGCCGCCATCCATGACAATATATTCCAGGTCGGGATAGCTCTGCTCCAACACGGACAGAATGGTGTCTTCAATAAAATCAGCCTGATTATAAGAAGGGGTAACGATGGAAATGCGCGGCAGGGGCAACGGGTTACCTTTATCAATCAACGCTTGTCAAGCATTTCATGCAGCAAACCGCGCATTGAATGCAGCATGATGCCCGTGGTCAACAAGATCAAGCCCAGGATCATCAACAGTACACAGGCCAGGCCTGACCCCAGTGCCAATTGCCCGCTGCGGGTAAAAATACGCACAAAGCGCAAACCAATACCCAATCCGGCCAACATGACCAGGCCGCCAGTCAAACCAAAATACAGCAACGGCCGGTACTGTCCGGTCAGCTTGATCACCCCGCCCAGGACAGACATTCCCTGGCGCAGCACAGATCGTTTCGGCTTGTCCAAATACTGGATCGTCACCGGCACCTCTTCAATGATCAAACCTTTTTCGTGAGCCATGAATTGCATTTCAGATTCCACACTGAAGCCAGTGGAGCTGAAATTGATCTGTTCGAGCGCACGCCGTGAGAAAGCCCGGTAACCACTCTGTGAATCACTTACCCGAACCCCGGATGCAGCTCCAGTCAAAACGTTTAACAACCTGTGTCCCCACACCCGGTGCAGAGGCACCTTGCTTTCTTTCTTAATATAGCGCGACCCGACGACAATATCCGCCCGCCCTTCCAGCACTGGCTCCAGCAGGCGGGGAAGGTCATCCGGCAAATGCTGTCCATCAGCATCAATCAACACCAGGACGTCCGGTTGATACTCCCAGGCCTTCTTCATCCCAGCAGTGATGGCCGCACCTTTTCCCTGATTGGTTTCCAGACGCACCACAACCGCGCCAGCCAGCAAAGCCAGTTTGGAAGTTGTGTCTGTTGAACCGTCATCCACCACAATCACAGTCACCGGGTAAGACAGGGTCTTCAAGACCACACTGCCAATAAAGCGCTCCTCATTGTAAGCCGGGATGACAACCACCACCCTGGGTTGGCCGATGAAGGACATATTGGTCACCACTGATGTTTCAGCTTCCATCATTGCACACTCTTAAAATACATGGTCTGCCTCTTGCCCTGAACGGCTTACCCTCATCAGATAACCTGGGTTGCAAGAAATCTTCCAGAAGCCTGTGTGGCAGTACCGCTGCTGCGCGAGTTTGTGAAAAATATAAATACGATCCTGAAGACTGTTCTGCTGCACCAATTCAGCAATCGATTTACCGATGAAAACAACGATGAGAAAGGTTCCCATTCGTGGCAAGCTCCGAAAAGGAATACCGGCGATCCACATCTGCAAACAGCAATCCACAATAAAAATTATAGCACAGCGGAACTTTTCGCCAATACGCACAGGATGAACCGCTTAACAGATGTTGATCCGGATACCCCAAAAAACAGGAGGTAAACAAAATACTCCAAATTATGCTAGAATGGTAAAAGTCGTTTCAACGTTTAAACATACACGAGAGGTGAAGTCTGAACACACTGGAAATTGCGCATGTCGTTATCAACGCTCTGGAAGAGAAAAAAGCCGAAGATATTCTTTTGCTGGATATCCAGCAAATTGCAAGTTTTACTGACTACTTTATCATCTGCTCTGGCACCAGCGACCGTATGCTGCACAGCCTGGCAGATGTGGTCGAAAACACCGCCAGAACCCAGCTCAACATTAAAACCAAAGCCATGGGTGCGCCAGAAAGCGGCTGGATGACAGTTGACCTGGACGACATCGTGGTGCACGTATTTTCGCCCGACCAGCGTGATTATTACCGTCTGGAAGAACTGTGGAATGAAGGCAAAGTTCTGGTGCGGCTGAAATAGATTCCTGAAATTCTTTTTCACGTCAATTCCCAGAGAGCCAGAATTATTTCCTTGCAGCCTGTTGCAATCTATGCTAAAATGCAGGTGTAGCAAAGTTGTAATCTATGCGGAGAGCAACGGAAAGTGGGCAAGCCCCACTTTTCTGCGTCTAGGGCCCTGTTTCGGAGATAAGAAGCAATGAAAAATGAATTTGTATTGGCATTCAACGAAGTAATTGAGGAGAGGCAGCTTCCCAAGGAAGTGATCCTGAAAGCGCTGGAATCAGCCATGGTATCTGCGTACCGCCGTTCGGTCAATGCCTCCAGCGCACAGGAAGTTGAAGCCAGGGTAGACCCCGAGACCGGCGAAGTAACCATTTTCGCCGAAAAAGAAGTGGTCGAATCTGTCGAAGATGACCGCACAGAGGTATCACTGGATGATGCCCTCAAGGTCAACTCAGAAGCCGCACCTGGCATGATGGTGCTGGTGGAAAGCACCCCGGGTGACTTTGGCCGGGTGGCTGCCCAAACCGCCCGCCAGGTGATCCAGCAGCGCATTCGCGATGCCGAACGCCAGTTGCAGTTGGAATTCTATGAAAAACAACTGGGCGAGATCATCAGCGGTGTGGTACAAGCCATCAACTCACAGGGCTTAACCATCGGCCTGGACATGCATGCCGAAGGCGCCATGCGGCGCAAAGACATGATCCCGCATGAACGTTTTCGCATCCACGACCGGGTACGCGCCCTGGTAGCCGAAGTGAAGGACTCCCCGCGTGGTCCGCAGATCCTGCTCTCCCGCACCCATCGTGATTTTCTGCGCCGCCTGCTCGAAAATGAAGTGCCGGAAATCTATCATGGCATTGTTGAAATTCGCTCCATTGCCCGCGAACCAGGCGAACGCGCCAAGGTCGCGGTCTCGGCCACTCAAAGCGGCATCGATCCGGTCGGCGCATGCGTGGGCATCCGCGGGGTACGCATTCAAGCCATCGTCAAGGAATTACACGACGAAAAGATCGATGTCATCGAATGGAACCCGGACGCTTCGGCCTTCATCGCCAAGGCGATCAGCCCGGCCCGGGTTCTGGGTGTCTATCTCAATGAAACCCCCGACACTGGCAAAACTGCCACCGTAGTCGTCCCGGAAGACCAGCTCAGCCTGGCTATTGGCCGTGATGGGCAAAATGCACGGCTGGCTGCCAAATTGACCAGTTGGCGCATTGACATCAAGAGTTTGAGCGAAGCTGTCAGCGACACGCTCTATCGTCTGCAGGAACAAGCCAGTCTGGCCGAAATTGCCGAAAGGGAAAAAGAGAACCTTCCCAAGATCGAAGAAATGCTGGCCCGCAGGAACGAAGGCCGGCCTCTCAATCCTGAAGAATATGACTTCATGGCAAAGTTTGTTGACCGCATTGAAAAACAAACCGCCGTCCGCGTAGAAGCCCCGGCTCCAACAGAAGCAGAAACCGCGCTGGAAACATTGCGCACCTCCATTCCGGAGAAATATTTCGAACAGGATCTTCTGACCGTGGATGGCCTGCCAGAGCACATTGCCAATATCCTGCAGGAAGCTGAACTCCGCACCCTGGGTGACCTGGCAATGACCATGCTGACCAATCCGGATCAAATCCTCAAACTTCAGGGCATTGGCCCGCGTTCGATGGAGACCATCCAGGAATTGGTCGCGGTCGTTGAAGCTGAGATTGCCGGCCCTGCCGAATTGGAAGCCGTTCCGCAAACAGAACCTGAAACTGAGGAAATTGAACCTGTTGCCGAGGTTGCAGTCATAGAGGCTCCTGCCGAAGTCGAGAGCGCACCTGTCGTTGCCGAAGAAGAACCGCCAGCCGAAGCCGTGGTTGAAGAACCTGCCGCCGAAGCTGCGCTGGAAGAAGTAACCAGTGAAGAAAGCGTCGAAACGGTCGAACCGGCAGAAGCTGTAAAACCGGAAGAAGACCTCACATTTGAAGACCTCTTCAACTTGCAGCCATCAGCCATTGTGACCGAGCGCCTCGTTGACGATGAGGAAACCGAAGATGAGGACGAGCTTGGCAAAGGCAAGGGCAAAAAGAAGAAAAAGAAACATACAGGCGAGGTTGAGTACGATCCCGAGAAAGACCTGGTGATTCGCAAAAAACGCCACAAGCGCGGTGCAGACGACTGGGGTGATTGGTAAAATTACCCGCAGGCGTCAGGATGGTGCAAAATGACCGGTAAACGGCCCAAAAAAGTAAGGCACATTCCCCAACGCACATGCGTGGGTTGCAGGCAAGTTTTAGCCAAACAAGAAATGACGCGCATCGTGGCTACAGCGGATGGTGTGCAGGTAGACCTGACCGGGAAAATGGCCGGGCGCGGGGCTTACCTGCACAACCTCCAGTCTTGTTGGCAAAAAGGGATCAACGGTTCGCTGGCGCACGCTTTGCGGACAGAAATATCAAATGACGACCGGGAACGGTTGTTGGCCTGTATGGGCCTGCTGCCGGAGAGCATGGAAAGTGCCCCGGACAGCGTTGCAAAATAACAGTATTGGATGATTAATACCGAGGATTTTTAATAAAAATCCATTTAATGGGGGAACTTTCGAGGAGGTGCACATGAGCGATAACGGGCAAGGAAAGATTGAACTGCCTGCCAGCATTGTTGTGCGTGACCTGGCAAAAGAACTGGATACAAGTCCCATCAAGATCATCAAGGCCTTGATGGATAATGGTGTCATGGTAACCATCAACCAGGCAATTGACTTCGACTCTGCAGCCATTGTTGCTGCCGAATTGGGATTTGAAGCCGTTCCTCAACTGGTTGAAGAAGAAATCAAAGAACCCGAGGGTGATGTTCCTCTCTGGCGGCAAATGATTGGCGATGAAGTACAGGAAGAGCTGATCATCCGCCCGCCGGTTGTAACCATCCTGGGGCACGTAGACCACGGCAAAACCACCCTGCTGGATGCCATCCGCCATACGGATGTAGCCGGCGGGGAAGCAGGCGGCATCACCCAACATATCGGTGCGTATCAGGTGGAACATAACGGACGCAAGATCACCTTCCTGGACACCCCGGGGCACGCGGCTTTTACCGCCATGCGCGCCCGCGGCGCGCAGGGTGCAGATATTGTCGTACTGGTGGTAGCCGCCAACGACGGGGTCATGCCCCAAACCAGAGAAGCCATTGCCCACACAAAAGCCGCCCAGGTTCCAACCATCGTAGCTCTGAACAAGATAGACCGGCCGGATGCCAACCCCGACTTTGTCAAAAAACAGCTTGCCGAAGCAGGTCTGGTATCAGATGAATGGGACGGCGACACCATCATCGTCCCGGTTTCTGCCAAACAAAAAACCGGCATTGAAGACCTGCTGGAAGCCATTTTGCTGGTGGCAGACAACACCAATATTCTCGCCAACCCGGAAGGCAAAGTCTTTGGCTCGGTCATCGAAGCCGAGATTGATAAATCCAAAGGCGTTCTGGCAACCCTGTTGGTGCAAAACGGCACGCTGAAAACAAGTGACATCATTACCGCCGGCGAAGCCTCTGGCCGCATTCGTGCCATGTACGACTTTCGCGGCAAGCCCATCCGCAAGGCCGGCCCTTCCACCCCGGTGCAGGTGATCGGTTTGAAAGATGTGCCTGCCGCTGGAGACCTTTTCCAGACTTGTGAAACAGATCGCGAAGCCCGGCAAATGGTGGAAGAGCGCGTCCAGGCTCACGCCGACCGGCAGGCCGCTGCAACCCACAAAGCCAGCCTGGAAGACTTGTTCATCCGCTACCAGGCCGGAGAAATCAAAGAACTGCGCCTGATCGTAAAAGCTGATGTACAAGGCTCACTGGAACCAATCACCAATTCCCTTGAAGAACTCAAAGAAGGCGACATCAAGGTCAATATCCTGCATGCTTCCACTGGTAACATCAGTGAAAACGATGTCATGCTGGCCGCTGCCTCGGATGCTTTCGTGGTGGGTTTCAATGTTACCGCCGATGTGGCCGCCCGCCGCCTGGCAGATGCTGAGGGCGTTTCCATCCGCGTATATGAGATCATCTACCGCCTGATGGAAGACATCGAAAAAGCTCTCAAAGGTATGCTGGAACCGGAATACAAAGAAAAGATCATCGGCGAAGCTGATGTGCTGGCGATCTTTCATGTTACCAAGGTCGGTCAGGTGGCTGGCTGCCGGATCGTCAAAGGCGAAATCCGGCGCAATGCCAAAGTGCGCATCTTGCGCAATGACGAAAAGATATACGAAGGTGAATTAGCTTCCCTCAAACATGAAAAAGATGACGTGCGTGAAGTCCGCCAGGGTTTCGAATGTGGCATGTCATTCAAGAACTTCAATGATGTCGAGGCTGGAGATTCTATTCAATGCTTCACCTTGGAACGCTTTGGCGGTTAGTGCCCGCAGGATAGGAGTCAAACATGCCTTCCCAATTGCGTTTACAACGGATCGCAGATCGCATCCAGCAGGATCTTTCTGAACTGTTGCTCTTTAATATCCAGGATCCCCGATTGATCGGCATCACGGTCACCGAGGTCAAGGTTGATCGTGAACTTTCTTACGCCAGCATCTATGTTTCTGCCGTTGAAGGGCAGGAACGCTCCAAAGAGGTGCTGGCCGGACTGGAGCACGCCAAAGGCTTCCTGCGGCGTGAACTGGCCCAGCGCGCCCAGCTTCGCTCATTTCCCCAGATTCGCTTTTATTGGGATCCCACCCCGGAACGCGCTGACCATATTGAAAAATTGCTAATGGAGATTCGCAAGGAAGCGGATCAATCGGATCAAGGCGATGACAGTCATCAGTGAACAGGACGACACCATCCGCCAATTGCTGCATGATGCCTCCCTTATCCTGTTGACCTCCCACATTCGCCCTGATGGAGATGCAGTTGGCTCGGTATTGGGGCTGGGTCTTTCCTTGATGGCCATGGGCAAAGATGTGCAGATGGTTCTGGCAGATGGCATTCCCTCTGCCTTCCGCTATCTCAGTGGTGCAGACCAGGTACTGTCCGCGGCCAAAGAACCATTTGACCTGTCAGTGGTGGTGGATTGTTCCGACCTGGAGCGCACTGGCGGCAGCTTGGGTGAAAAGCAGCCCGATATCAACATTGATCACCACATCACCAATTTGATGTTCGCCCGCCATAACCTGGTCGAGCCGGAAGCCTCCACCGCCGGAGTGATCACCGCCCATCTGGAACGATGGGACCTGCCGCTTACCCTGCCGGCAGCCGAGGCCCTGTTGACCGGCATGATCACCGACACCATTGGCTTCCGCACCTCCAACGTCACCGGCGACACTCTGCGCCTGGCGGCCACCCTGGTAGACCATGGCGCCAATATCAGTGAGCTGTACAATCAGGCCCTGGTCACCCGCAGTTTTGCCGAAACCAGACTCTGGGGACTGGGGCTAAGCCGGTTGGAACGTCACGGCCGCATCGTATGGACCAGCATCACCAATGAAGACAAAAAACTGGCCGGTTTTAATGGCAAGGGCAGTGCAGATATCATTAATCTGCTTGCCAGCATCGATGACGCCGATGTTGCCATCGTATTTCTGGAATCAGAAAATCACCACATCAAAGTCAGTTGGCGCGCCAAACCGAATCTGGACGTTTCCAACCTGGCGCTGGCCTTTGGCGGCGGCGGCCACCCGGCCGCGGCCGGGGCAGACCTGCCTGGCACAATGCCAGAAGTGACTGCACGCATCCTCGAGGCCACCCAGACTCTTTTGGATCTGGGCACCATACCCCAAAACAACTTTTCTGGTCTATAATAATTGGAAAGGGACATCTGTTTCTCTTGATGGGGATACGATTATGACAAACGAAAGTAATATTGATATCAAGAACGCAATTTCCGGAGTTCTGGTCATTGACAAACCCGTGGGCTTGACTTCCCACGACATCGTTCAAGCCGTGCGCAAAGGCACTGGCATCCGCCGCGCCGGGCATACCGGCACGTTGGACCCACGCGCCTCGGGTGTACTGGTGGTTTTGATCGGCCCGGCAGTCCGTCTCAGCGAATATGTCTCTGCTTCCGACAAACGCTACCAGGCCATTATCCGACTGGGCAGCAGCACCGATACCTTTGACGCCGAGGGAGAGATCACCCAAACTGCATCACCGGACGAGATCAGCGAAGAAATGTTTGAAAACGCGCTGGGTAAATTTATCGGTGAAATTGAACAGGTTCCTCCACCCTATTCAGCCGTCAAGGTCAAAGGCCGTAAAGCCTACGAAATGGCCCGTCAGGGCGAAGAAGTTGACCTCGAACCGCGCATCATTCAGGTGCACAGCCTGGAACTGCTGGAATGGGCGCCCCCCGAAGCAGTGATCGATGTTTACTGCTCATCCGGCACCTACGTCCGTTCGCTGGCCAACGACCTGGGTAAAGAACTGGGCTGCGGCGCACACCTGATCGGCCTGCGGCGCACCAAGAGCGGACGCTTCACCCTGCGTGACTCAGTGCCATTGAACAAACTGCGCGATGCGTTTGATAACGGCTCCTGGTACCAGTACCTGATCCCGGCTGCTGAAGCACTTTCGGACTGGCCTTCTGTGGAATTGGACTCAGACCAGGTGGATGCCGTGCGGCATGGTCACCGCATTCCGGCTGATGCCGAACTAGGCAAAATGGTGCGCGGCATCAGTGAACAGGGAGAGTTGATCGCCTTGCTGGAACTGGACCCTGAAACTGTCGAATGGCAGCCCAAAAAGGTGTTCTTCTCCTGAGCCTGGCGCTTCACTTGATCATTATTCATCCTCAAACCCCGTTGTTGATTTCACGCGGGGTTTCATGAAAACTGCATGGAACATCATCGATCACTGGATTCAATACTTCTGAGCAAAGCCTGCGTAACCATCGGGGCATTTGATGGCGTACACCTTGGCCACCAGGCGATCGTTCGCCGGCTTGTGAACGAAGCCCGGCAAGCCCATTGCCCTTCCGTCGTGCTGACCTTTTTCCCCCACCCTGGAGCTGTTCTGGGCAAAAATACCGGCGCTTTCTATCTGACTACTGCCGATGAACGCGCCGGTTTTTTGGCAGACCTCGGCGTGGATCTCACTGTGACTCTCGAATTCACTCCGCAAATGGCGCAGCAAACCGCAGAGACCTTCATGCAGCAGGTGGTTGCCCGCTTGCACCCTCAAAAAATGATCGTGGGGCATGATTTTTCTCTTGGCCGCAACCGCCAGGGCAACATTGAAACTTTGCGCGCTTTGGGACTGCACCAGGACTATGAAGTGGATGTCATCCCACCGGTCACCCTGGATGGCGAGATCGTTTCTTCAAGCCGGGTACGCAAAGCCCTGGAAAACCATGACATTGCCCTGGCCGCCAGGTTGCTGGGCCGCTGGTATACCGTCAGCGGCAGCGTGACTTATGGTGACCGGCGTGGCGGCAAGCTGGGCATCCCCACCGCCAACCTGGATTACCCCCCCGACCGCCTGATCCCGCCCAAAGGCGTGTATGCCACCTGGGCGCGTCTGGGTGAGGAACGGATCGCTTCGGTGACCAACATCGGTGTGCATCCCACCTTTGACAATGGACTGCTGGTTCCCAAGATCGAAGCCCATCTGCTCGATTTTAGCGGCGATCTGTATGCCAGCAATTTGATCATTGATTTTGTGCAATTCATCCGGCCGGAAAAGAAATTTGATTCGGTCAACGCCCTCCTGGAGCAAATCAACCAGGACATTGAAACTGCAAGGGAGACCCTGCGCCATGCCGCCTGAAAGACGCGTATATCTGCTGGAACCGCAGAAGCTCAGCCCGGAGACGATCGCCGTTACCTTTGCCAAGACTTCGCGCTCGCCGCTCTCCTTTGCCGAGATCGCCGAAGAATTGACCAACGAAAAAAGCGCCGAGTTCCATGAAAAATGGGTGGTGGGCTATGGACATTCCTCGGTGGCCGAACATGCCGTGCTGCACATCGCACTGGAGAATATCTCCCGCCTGGCAGTGGAAACCATCGAAGGCAACCGCCTGGCCTCCTACACCGAAAAATCCACCCGCTACCAGGAATGGAGTGCCGAAGATTTCTTCATCCCCGAAGAGCTGGCCAATCACGCGCTGCGTGATACCTATACGCATGTCTGTAAATCCCTGTTCCAGACCTATCTTGATTCGCTGCCAGTCGTCAAAGCCCTGATCACCAAAGAGAATCCGCAGCAGCCTGGCGAAAGCAGCGCCCGCTATGAAGGCCGCATCCGTTCACAGTACATCGATTCCTGCCGCTATCTGCTGCCTGCCGCATCCATGGCAAACGTGGGCGTGAGCATCAATGCCCGCGCCCTGGAGCACGCCCTGTGCAAGATGCTCTCTCACCCGCTGCTGGAAGTGCAAGCCCTGGGCGAAGAGATCAAAGCCGTGGCCCAGGCAGAAGCACCCACCCTGGTCAAGTATGCCACCTGCAACCCGCACTGGCAAAGCGCCGCGGCAAATCTGACCACTGCCGCAGGGGCGGTCACAGCAGCCCTGAAAACAGGGGATTGGTGTCAACTTGTACAGTTTGACGAGAAAAGCGAAATGCGCGTGCTGGCGGCCGCCCTGTACCGCCACGGGGGCCTTTCTTTCAACGACTGCCTGGCGCATGTGCAAGCCCTTTCTGTTGAAGACCGGCTGCGCCTGTCCGATACCCTGATGGGCAGCCTGACCCGCCACGACATTCCGCCGCGTGAACTGGAATACGCACAATTCACCGTAGACCTGGTGCTCGACCAGGGCGCCTATTTTGAATTGAAACGCCACCGCATGATGACCCAAACCCCGCAGGCGCTGACAACTGACCTGGGCTATGCCATCCCGCGGGATATCGAACGCGCCGGCTTTTTGCATCCCTACCAGGCTGCAATGGAAACTGCCCGCGAGGCCTATAACACCCTGGCTGATTTCAACCCGCACCTCGCCAGTTATGTGGTGCCCAATGCCTTCAATCGGCGGGTTCTGCTGACCTTCAACCTGCGCAGCGCCGACCACCTGATCAACCTGCGCAGCGCCGAGAACGCCCACTATGCCATGCGCCGCGCCGCCTATCGCATCGCCGAGCAGATCCAGACAGTTGCGCCTCTACTGGGGAAATACCTGCGCCTGACGCCGGGCGAGACCTGGCAAAGCATTGAAGAAAAGCATTTTTTGCAAACCGCGTGAAGCGCTGCGGACAGGTCAATGACCTGTCCCTACCAAAAAATTGCGTCATTCTGAAAATCATCCAGCACCGTAGGGACAGGTTCAGCGAAGCGAACCTGTCCGCCCTGTCAATGCAAACAAGCCTCATCCATCCAAATTCGAACCCCGAGATCGCAGCGCTGCGGACAGGTCATTGATCCATTCCTACCCTAAAATTACGTCATTCTGAAAATCATCCAGCACCGTAGGGACAGGTTCAGCGAAGCGAACCTGTCCGCCCTGTCAACGCAAACTATTACCATCCATCCAAATTCAAACCCCAGGGATTGCGGCGCTGCGGACAGGTCAATGACCTGTCCCTACCAAAAAATTGCGTCATTCTGAAAATCATCCAGCACCGTAGGGACAGGTTCAGCAAAGCGAACCTGTCCACCCTGTCAACGCATACAATTACCATCCATCCAAATTCAAACCCCAGGGCTGGCGGCACTGCGGACAGGTCAATGACCTGTCTCTACCAAATAACCGCGTCATTCTGAAAATCATCCAGCGCCGTAGGGACAGGTTCAGCGAAGCGAACCTGTCCGCATCCAGTAAGTTTAATCCTTTGCGTAAAAATTCTACCCATTCCCCTTGACAAATCCCCCAATCTCCTTATAATCTAGTCAACAATTGACTGAACAAAGACTGTGAAGAGGACGAGTACACATCGGCCAAACGGTACAGAGAGCAGGGAAAGGTGAGAGCCTGCCCGCGAGACGATGTGGAATGGACCTTGGAGTTGCAGGGAGAACGCCCCAGTTGGGCCAGTAACCTGTGCCGGAGTTGCCACCGTTATCAGGGTAAAGGATATAACCAACCTGTTTCAGGTTGTCGTATCCGAAAAGAGTGAAGCTGGTTTTTTCCACCAATTTTTGCATCACCGGTGGAATTTTTTGTTAATCACATTGTGCACTTCGACCAGCCCAGTGTGCGTTCACAAAAAACCAGCTTAACCAGAGTGGCACCACGGACTTGCAAGCGTTCGTCTCTGCGGAGATGAACGCTATTTTTGATTAAAGCACAAGGAGACAAAAATGGACACGCTCAAAAGAATCCTCACCGGACACCGCCCAACCGGCCCTCGCCATATCGGTCACCTGTATGGCACGTTGAACAATTGGGCACAATTGCAGAACAGCTACGATTGCTTTTTCCTGGTAGCCGACCTGCATATGTTGACCACAGATTACGAACATCCGCAAAAGATCGGGCAGCATACCCTCGAAATGGTCGCCGACTGGCTGGCGGCAGGCATCGACCCGCAGCGTTCGGCGATCATCCTGCAATCGGCCATACCCCAACATGTGCAGTTGAGCATGCTGCTCGCCATGCTGGTCTCGGTGTCCCGCCTGGAGCGCGTGCCAACCTACAAAGAACAGGTCAAGGAACTGAACCTTAATCCATCTCTGGGCCTGTTGACCTACCCGGTGCTGCAAGCCGCCGACATCCTGCTCTACCAGGCCCAAACCGTGCCGGTGGGTGAAGACCAGTTACCTCATCTGGAACTCTCGCGGGAGATCGCCCGGCGCTTCAACCAGTTATATGGCCAAACCTTCCCCGAGCCAGAAGCTCTGCTCTCACAAACGCCGCGCCTGTCCGGGATTGACAAGCGCACCATGCATGCCTCCTACGGAAATGCCATCTACCTGAAGGACACCCCCGAAGAGACCACGGCCAAGGTCATGCAAATGTACACCGATCCCAGCCGCTTGCGCGCCACCGACCCCGGACATGTCGAGGACAATCCGCTTTTCGAATACCTCGCCATTTTTGAAGCGGATGCCGCTGCTTTGATGCAAATGAAGGCGCTCTATCAGGCTGGCAAGATCGGCGACGTGGCGGTTAAACAGCACCTGGCCCAGGTGATGAATGAAACTCTGGCCCCGCTGCGTGCCGCGCGTGCAGAATTTGCCGCCCGCCCCACGCAATTGATCGATATCCTCAATGAAGGCACCGAGCGGGCGCGGCCGGTGGCCAGGGAAACCCTGCAAAATGTGATGGACAAGATGGGTTTGAATACCCACAAAGTATTGGAGTCCTTAAGCGATGCGGCAATCCCGCAAGGCTTGTTCTGTTAATCATCATTTACATACAAAAGGAGAAAGACCATGTCCAGCAACAACCACAACCAAACCCGATTCATGTTATCCGAGAACGACATTCCGCGGCAATGGTACAACATCAACGCCGACAGCCCGGTAAGCCCGGCGCCAGTGATCTCGCCAATGAGCGGCGCACCAGTCACGCCGGATGAACTGGGGGTGCTCTTCCCCATGGAGCTCATCCTCCAGGAGGTAAGCACAGAGCGATACATCGACATCCCGGAACCCGTGCGTGATATCTACAAATTATGGAGGCCCACCCCCCTGATCCGCGCCCGCCGTTTTGAACAGGCCCTCGGCACGCCTGCCCACATCTACTTCAAATATGAGGGCGATTCGCCTTCCGGCAGCCACAAATTCAACACCGCCCTGGCGCAGGCCTTCTATAACAAGACATCCGGCACAAAAGCCATGACCACCGAGACTGGCGCCGGACAATGGGGTTCTGCCCTCTCGATGGCCTGCCAGTTCTTCTCCATGGATCTGGAAGTCTACATGGTCAAGGCATCCTACAACCAAAAGCCGTATCGCCGCTTTTTGATGGAGACCTTTGGCGCGCAATGCTTCCCCAGCCCTTCTGAACGGACACAATGCGGGCGGGCCATCCTGTCCGAAGACCCCGACAATCCTGGTTCCCTGGGCATCGCCATTTCGGAAGCTGTAGAAGCGGCTGCTATCTCGAACGGTACAAAAAAATACGGTCTGGGATCTGTGCTGCATCACGTTTTGATCCATCAGAGCATCATCGGTGAAGAAGCGCTGAAACAGATGGACCTGGCCGGCGAATACCCGGATGTGGTCATCGGCTGCGTGGGCGGCGGCTCCAACTTTGCAGGCATCGCCTTCCCCTTCCTGCGCGAGAACCTGCGCAGTGGAAAACGCACCCGTCTGGTGGCTGTGGAACCCACCGCCACGCCATCCCTGACCCGCGGCCTGTATGACTTCGACTACGGCGACACCGCCGGCATGACCCCCATCATCAAAATGCACACCCTGGGACACGACTTCATCCCCGCCCCCATCCACGCTGGCGGGCTGCGCTACCACGGCATGGCCCCCACCCTGTCTGCCCTGCTCGACGCCGGTCACATTGAAGCCATTGCCGTTCCCCAACTGGACGTCTTTCAGGCCGGTGTGCTGTTCGCCCGCTCCGAAGGCATTTTGCCTGCGCCCGAATCCAATCATGCCATCCGCGGGGCGGTGATCGAAGCCCTGGACGCCAAAGAGAAAGGCGAGGAACGGGTGATCGTCTTCAACCTTTCCGGTCATGGACACTTTGACCTGACAGCCTACAATGCCTATTTTGCCAACGATTTGGGAGATTATGCCTATCCGGAAGAAAATATCGCCACCATCAAGGATCATTTGCCGCAGGTTTCTCTACCTGTTATGGGATGATCCATCTGTATCAAGTCAAACCGAACCCTCGCCCCCGCAAGGGGACTCACTTGCCCTGGAAGCAGTACCAAGGGTTGCAAGTCCGATATGCTTTACTCCAAAACAAACTCCCGCAGGGTCAAAACTCTGCGGGAGTATTACTATCTCCAACAACTTTGTCAGGCTTCCGCCTCACCCAGAACGATCACCTGCACATGCTGGTTTTGTAATACTGCCACCGTCTCCGCAGCTTGGGAGGCAGCCTGACCCAGGGTGTAGGCCCCCACCACAGGAATACCGGACAACACTTCCCCAACCGCCGCGATGAACTGCCGGGAGCGGCTTTCAAACAAGTATTGCCAGGCGATATCCACCAGCAACACCGCCAGCAAAGGCTTGGCTGGCCCCAGGTTGGTCATGGCAGTCTCAGCCGCCTGGCGGGCAGCGGTCACACAATTCTCCAGGTTGCCCACCAGTAACTGCGCCCGGGCTTCCTCCGGGCAGGGTGCGTTCATCCGCAGACTGCCATCCACTTCCACCTGCACCGCTGAACGCAGCAGCAGCCCTTCACCTTCAGCACCTTCACGCCCAAAGCCCAACGCATACAGGCGCGCCAGGTCCTTCAATGGAGGATAAGACCATTCCCGGGCAGGGTGTTGAAAAACCTGTGCCAATGCCTCTGTTGCCGGTATGCCATTCAGCAGTTGCACACCCAGGGCTCCGCTGCGCCCGGAAGGCGCAAAAGAAACACCCACCGCATGCCAGCCATGCCCCATGCCAACCCCCATGCGCAGCCGCCCGCCCAACACCAGGGCCGCAGCCGAAGCCTCACCGCTGCGTTCACCGAAAAACTGCCATGTTTTGCCATTGTGAAAATCACCGGAACCCAATGCAGCAGCCAGTGGCGCCGGAAAATCGCCCAATGCATTCAGAACGCTTTCGGCATGCAGTCCCAGGCCATCCAAAGCCAGCAGCAACCCACTGGCTGATGATTGTTCCTTGCCAAACTGTCGGAAGATCTTTTCCACTTGTTGCGGTTGGGCAAGTGTCTTCTCCGGCCACCATTGTCCACTGGCTTCCAGCTTGCTGCCGCCGATCAAACCCACCACGATCGAGCGGCCTTCTTCACCATCAGGGGAAAGCGGCCCCAAAGTGCTCAATCCCCACAAGGGCACCTTGGGCAAGATATCCGAGATACCGTTAACGGCTTCCTGTTCATCCAGCCCTACAGAGATGAAAGCCAGAACCAGCGCAGGCCGGTTAGTGTCCATTTGCGTTAGCGCTTGCTGAACGGCATCTCTGGCCGCATCGCGACTGTTCAAGGATTTGCCAACGCCCCAGGCAGCGATCTTTGCCATGCTTTTCTCTTTCTCCTGTTTACTGGTGAAAATACCCACCCTAACAGATGTCAGACCAACCGGGTTACTCTGCCACCGGAATGGTAAAGTGGAATGTCGTGCCTTCCCTGAATACGCTCTCAAACCAGATGCGGCCGCCCTGCGCTTCCACCAGACTGCGGGTGATGTTCAACCCCAGGCCAGTACCCGGCGCTTCGCGGGTCTTGGGGTCTTCAGAGCGGAAGAACTTCTGGAAGATACTCTTCTGGTCTTCCTCACTGATGCCAATCCCATCATCTTTGACCCACACATGCACCACTTTTGGGGCGCCATCTGCATCCCATTCATTATCGGCGGCTTCGGCTGCCAGCAGCACATGCCCGCCCTCCTGGGTATATTTGCACGAATTGCTGATCAAATTGGTAAGTACCTGCACTACCCGCGTGCGGTCACCCCACACAGCAGGCAAATCTTCGGGGATGGACAATTCCAGGGTCTGCTGCTTGCCCTCAACCAATCGCCGCAAGGAACGCGCCACTTCATCGCTCATTTCTTTCAATTTCAGCGCCTGGAAGTCCAGCCGCAAGCGGCCAGCCTCGATCCGTGATACATCCGCCAGGTCAGAAACCAGCGTACGCATCCGCTCGACGTTATTGTGGATCGTCTCCAGGAAATTGGCCTGAGCCTCATTGATCGGCCCCACTGCTCCTGCCGCCAGAAGCTCGGAGTAACCCTTGATGGAGGTCATCGGGTTTTTCAATTCATGCGAAACAAAAGACACAAATTCGCTTTTTGCCAGGTTGGCCTGCTGCACCGCCGCATACAAGCGCGCATTGGAAATGGCGATTGCCGCATGATCGATCAAACGGGTAAGGAAATCAACCAGTTCGGAAGAATAAGCATCGCCAGCCGTGCTCTCCAGCATCAATACCCCCAGGGTGCTGTCTTCGCTGCGAATGGGAATGATGATCTGGTGCCTGGCATCAGGCAGCAAACCCACTGTTTCGTTTGCAAGCAGGAACTGCTTGGGATCAGCTGTTTCGAGGGATTGTCCCAGGTGGTAGGCACTTAATGGGATCAGTTTTTCATCATAAGCAGTCATCTCATCGCCATACCCAACATGGCTGACGACTTCAACCCCCTCCTCCTGGAGGATGCCGATCAAGCCAGCCTTGGCTCCTGATCGGCGCATGGCCCATTCCAGGGTAATGCGCATGGCCCGGCTGGTATCCAGGCTGGTGTTCAACTCCCGGTCGATACGCTGCATGATCGATAATTCTTCCACGCGTTCTTCCAGTGCCTGATCCGTATTGGTATACAAACGGGCATTCTCCAGAGCCACAGCCGCCTGTGAAGCAAAGGCTTGTAAAAGTTCCTGTTCATCGCTGCGGAACGGTGAACCGTTTTTCTTGTTGATGACTTCCACCACCCCCAGCACCACATCCTTAAGCATCAATGGCACAACCAGCAAGGCGCGGGTTATGAATCCGGTCTGCTGATCCGTTTTGGCAAACCATTCCTGGGACTGCTGGACATCATTCACGATCACCGGCGCTTTGGTCTGCACCGCCTTGCCCACCAGACCGCTGCCGGATGGCAGGCGGCGATTGACCAGGTTGCCCGCCACTGGCCCCACTGTGACCCGAAAAACCAGTTCATCGGTCTGCTCGTCCACCAGCAGCAAGCTGCCGGCCTCACAGTTGAGAATATCCACTGCACTCTGCAAGATGTTCTGCAACAACGGCTCAATATCCAGGGTTGAAGTCAACTGACGGGACATTTCATTCAAGGTCGCCAACTGACGGGCGCGCTGATTGCTTTCTTCCAGCAGGCGTGCCTTGACAATCGCGCCTGCCGCCTGGTCAGCAATGGCCTGCAACAGGTTCAATTGCTCCTTGGTATAGCTCATGCCTGAATCGCGCATACCCAGGCTCAAAGCGCCGATCGTCTCCGCCCCGGCATTCAGGGGAACGCCCATCCAGGCATACACACCCTCCTTGACCACCGGCACATTGTGTCGTCGGCATTCCTGAGAATGGTCATCTGTCAGGATGGGCTGCTGGCGGCTGATGACTTCCTGCTCCAAAGCTTCCCCGCCTACCAGCACCTTGTTCTCCAGATCGGTCAGACGATCATTGGCTTCCACATAAAAAATGGGGGTCACCAGGCCGGCACTCGCGCGGCCATCATTCAACATAATGATATGAAAATCATCAGCAGGGATCACCTGGATGGTCTGGGCATAGATCAACTCCAGAATATCATCCAGAGACAGGGTGATGTTAATGCCCTGGGCAACCCTGGCGAGAACATTCATCTCGCGCACCCGGTTTTCCATGGTCGCCACAACCTGTGCCCGTTCGATAGCCAGAGCTGCCTGTTTGCTGATCGATTCGAGAAAACTGATGTCGCGCAGTGCATAGTCCTCACCTGATGTACGCTGACCCATCGCCAGCCAACCTGTCAACCGCTGGCCGCCCAGCATTGGAACCAGCATTCCAGCTTCCAGTAAACGTAATTTGGCCGCATCAGGTTTTAGCTCATCCAGAACCTCACCCGTTTTGTCCAGGGTCAGGCAGTTTTTTCGTTTTTCCAAAAGCTGAACCAGGGCGCTGCTGGGTGAAAAACGCAGGTCACTGGTCAGTCGTTTTTCTGTATTGATCGTGGCAACATATTGTTCCACAAGCGGGTCAAACACAAAGATGTGAAATGTCCCCGGATGCAGGGAGCGTTTCACGTATTGGCGCAGCAAGGAGATGATCTGGTCAACTTCGGCCAACGATGCCAGTTCGCTGCTGAATGTCTGCACGCGTTCCTGATAGGCCTTCTCGCCACGGAAAAATACCGCGTCCATCAAGTTCTCCATGCGCTGCCGCAGAGGGTTGATCGCCAACGCAGCCAGGAAGAACAGCATGCCCACCAGCAGCGGTGACCGCTGGGGCATCATGCCTGTCATGGCCACACCCAGGCCAGCCAACAACAGCGCATATCCAACTGCCACCAGTACCCCCATTAAGCCATACAGGAACACACGGCTCAAGAAGAAACTGACCGGCAGCAAGCGATAATGTTGCACCACATAAGCTGTAACCAGCGGGAAGACCAGCAAAGGCAAAAGGAAGAAGGGTGAGACGGCAGAATCCTGGAACCAAAACAGGGAGCCAACCAAACGCACAGCAATGGGAGCGAAGGAAATCACCCCGCCAAACATCAATAAACCCAGTTGTTCGCGTTCCAGGGCTGCCAGGCTTGGCATCCGCCGAAACATGAACCAGATCAAGGCAAATACCAACGCGAACCCAGTGTACAAAGAACGCAAAAGGGTTACCGGGAATTGGAATGCCAGCACACCTTGCATCTCGAGCAGAGACGCCCCGCCCAGGAGCAGTCCAATTACATAGGGCAGCAGCCCCAGAAAACGATTGCGTTCAATCAGCGCATCTGGATTTGGAAAAACCAGACTCAGATGGATCAGGGCAGCTGAAGCCAGAGGCAGTGAGAATATCCAGAACATGGACAGCACATGTGACGTATTGAAGTCAAACCAAACACCGGCCGCCAGTCCCACAGAAGCCAGGAATAAGGCAAATGTTCGTCCGCTGATCTGGTGACGCTGAGTGGCAAAAACCCACAAACTTGCCAGCAAATAGATCCAACCGATGATATAAGGAAGATAAAAATACGCCAGACGGTCCATTTGCGGCAAAGCGATCAGTTGGTTGGAAACCTGCCGGGTTTCTCCGTCCGGGTTTGCCAGGCGCATCTCCACACGCTGCCCCACAGATCTTTGCTCCAACACTGCCAGTAATGCCCCGGCATCAAGAACACTGACCCCGTCTATTGCCTGCAACCGGTCTCCCGCCGCGATCCCTGTCGCAGGGTTCGGCCATGTCATGGGACTTGCCACAGACTCGCTGGCGCTGAACGTCATATCCTGATTGACAAACCTGCCAATGAATGGAACCGCCAGCCATCGGGCGGCAAACAGGGTTTGAATCAATAAAGCCCCCAGAACAAAGATAAGATAAGTGACAATCATGAATTGAGAGGCTGTTGAATATAGTTCCAACGAATTTGAGGCTGGAACGGCCTTTTTCTTTAATTCGATCATGAGCAGATTCTCAATTTCTCCACTTTAAAATTCTTCCACAATAGCTGCAGAATGAACATCACCACCTATTATACTTTTATTTCATTCAGCAATCTTCAAAGTGCGCCTTGCAATTCTGACAGGTTTCCACCAATCAAATCCAGCCGGATGCTTGACCATGGCCGACCAGTTGAAAATTGGATTCACGACCTGTATACTCTAATCAATGAACCTGCCAGAACAACACCCCTTCATCCCCGGCGGGCAGCCCCTTCCCCTGCCGTTGTCGCGCTTTTTGCCGCCGCTGCCAGAAGGCATGGCGGCCAGTTGGCTGCGCCAGAACATTCCGCCCGGCAGCTGGCTGCTCGATCCTTTGGGCGCGTCCCCGGCGCTGGCACTGGAGGCTGCCCGGGCCGGTTACCGGGTGCTGGTCAGCACCAATAATCCCGTGTTGTATTTCTTGACAGAAGTGCTGGCAAGGTCTCCCCGCCAAAATGAATTGCAGGCAGCCATATCTGCCATCGCCATTCTGCGCCGCGGGACAGAGCGTCTGGAGAACGAACTCAAAGCGCTATATGAGACCCGCTGTCCGGGCTGTGAGCGCATCATCCAGGCAGATGGATATCTGTGGGAACGGGATGCTGCCGCACCCTATGCCTGCCTCTTCCGCTGCCCTGCCTGCAAGGAAGAAGGCGAACACCCCATCAGCGAATTTGACCTGCAAAAATTAAACAGCCTCGGCAGCTACAACCTGCACCATGCCCGCGCCCTGGAACGGGTCAATGTGGGCAGCCAGGAAGCCAGGCAAGGCGCCGAAGAAGCCCTCAAAAACTGCCTGCCGCGTCAATTGTATGTGATCTCGACTCTGATTAACAAAGCTGCTTCCCTGAATCTCGACCTCCCGCTCAGGCAATTGCTACACGCATTAATTCTGAGCGTCTGCGATCAGGGCAACACCCTGTGGGCCTGGCCCAGCGCCCGTAACCGGCCGCGCCAGTTGAGCACACCGCCCCGCTTCCGTGAAAGCAATCTATGGACAGTTTTCGAAACCGCCGTTCAGGATTGGCAATCCCTGGCAGAACCCATCGAAACAACTCGCTGGCCGCAGCTGCCCTCTGCCACAAGCGGAATCTGCATCTATCCCGGCCGCCCGGGTGTCCTGCTGGCCGAGGAGGCTTGCCCACCATTTGCGGCAGTGATCAGTGTCCTGCCCCGTCCTTCTCAGGCATTCTGGACTTTATCAGCCCTATGGTCAGGCTGGCTGTGGGGCCCTGAAACAGTTCTGCCCCTGAAAAGTGCCCTCGAGCGCCGCCGTTATGACTGGAACTGGTATGCCGACGCACTTTTCCGCCTTTCCCGGCAGCTACAGCTGCTGCCTGAAGAGCTTCCCTTCCTCAACATCCTGCCCGAACTGGCCCCGGGTTTCTTTGGAGCAGCCATCATTTCCACCAGCATAGCCGGTCTGAGACTGCACAGCCTGGCCTTGAACCAGGATGAAGACCTTGCCCAGTTCGTCTGGAAGACCACCTCAAAAGAAAACACAGCATCCAACCCGGCTCTCCAAAAAACCGCTCGGGACGGCATGCTGCAACACCTTCAGGAACGCGGCGAACCAGCCCGGCAAATGCAAATGGAAGCAGCCGGTCTGGCTGCACTCTCAGCTCAGGGCTGTCTGCGGCCCTCCCGGGATGATCCCCCGTCCAGCCAACTAACAAAGATCCAGAAATTGCTCGCCGAGCTGCTGGAAGAAAGCCGAACGTTTGGCCGGGCGCAAGATAGCAGCAAACCCCACCCGTCCCAGGTCTGGTGGCCGGTTTCCGGCTGGCAGCCGGGCAGCCAGCCGCTGGCAGACCGCGTTGAGAAGCATTTGCTGGAAGCCCTGCTCCAGGCCCCGGCACTGGCTGAAACTGACCTTTTTGCCAGTCTTTACACAAGCTTTCCCGGCCTGCTCACGCCATCTGCAGAACTGATCAACACGATCCTGATCTCCTATGCCCATTCCGTTTTTGAAGACCCTGTTTTCTGGCAGCTTAACGAACAGGAACAGCCTGAAAACCGGCGGGCAGAATTGGGATTGATCCTCGAGGACCTGCGCAGCCTGGGGCAAGCCCTGCAATACAAGGTGCAGATCAGCGAGCGCAGTGTCCATTGGTCGGAAGCCGGCCGCAATACATACGTTTTCCATTGCTTTGCCTCCAGCATGATCGCCCGCTTTGTTCAGCAGGATCCTCCGCTGGCCGCTGGCTGCCAGGGCGTGCTGGTCTTCCCCGGCAGCCGCTCGCGGCTGCTGGCTTACAAACTGCTGCACGACCCCGTCCTTTCTCGGAACGTTGAAAACAAATGGATCTTTCTGAAATACCGTCACCTGCGTCGTTTTCTCCAGAAAGAGTCAGCGGAACGCAGCCGCTGGCAGGACCATTTACAAAAAGACCCACCAATGTGGGAAGAGCCCACCCAAATGAGCTTTTTTGTTTGATTGCCAAAAAAAACAAGCGGGTGAGCCTGAAAGCCCACCCGCCGGATTCAAATCATTTTTGCAGGTTACCCCCCGCCGCCCACTGCTGTCAAAATGGCCGGGATCAATCCGCCTGAATTGGTGGGAGTCACCGTAGGTGTCAGCGTTGGCACCTGCGGCAGGGTTGGCGTTGCGCTTGGTTGAGGCGTCTCCGTGGCTGTCGGTGTTAATGTAGGAGTCGCGGTGGGTGTTACTGTCGGTTCCGGGTGCTGCAGATCAAGGCGCAGCCGGTACTCGGCATACCGCTCTTCAGTGCTCTCCATGTAAATACGCAGGGTCACCTTGCCGCGCGGCACATCCGCCAGATCCCAGGTGTACAGGCGCTCAGGCTGACGATACTGGTCCCGGATTCCGCTCACCAAATTCTCCCAACTGGCAGGATTCTCCCCAACGCCATACTCCAGGCGGAATTCCTTGAACTGGTCAGTGGCATAAGCCACAACATAAATGTCGAAGGACGAGGTGTCAATGCGTTGATTATTGTCCAATCCCGGGAAGAACATGATCGGACGCGGATCAGAAGCAGCACATTGCTTTTCAGGCGAAAACAGCACCGGCGGATTGAATCCAAGGCCAGAGGCCCAGGCCCGGCCATCGGAAGTGTTCTGGATCCATTCCTGTGCTTCTTTCTCCAGAATATTCATGGTGAATTCCTCGGCATCGAAATCCTTGCATGCATCAGAAACCAACTTCCCCGTCCAGGTATCCACATGCACCACCCGCCACACATCATCTGTCTCAGGCAACGGCGGCTGATTTCGGGCAAACATCTCTGTCCGTTGACTGTTACAAAACTCGGAAGGCCGGGTGCCCGAAACGGAGCAGATGATGTGATCGTCAATGGTGCCCGTCCGCGGGAATGGCGCAGATTGGCCGCCGCGTCGCATATTAACCATCTCGCGCATGTAACTGGACCAAATGGGAGCCGCACCTGTCAAACCGGATGTGTTGCGCATCGGTTCGTTATTGGGATTGCCCACCCACACTCCCACCATGTCATTGACCGTAAAACCCAGCGTCCAGTTATCACGAAAGTCATTGGTGGTACCCGTTTTAGCCGCCGCAGGGAAAGGCAAGTTCAACACCGAATTGGCGCCAAACATGGGCGTGCGTGCTTCGTTGTCCGACAGAATGCTGGTGATCAAAAAGGCATGTTCCGGGGCAATCACCTGCTTGCGGTCAATGGGTGGCCGTTCGTAGATGACCTCATAATCATGATTGGCATCCGAACGGGCCTCGATCCTGGTAATCGCCACCGGTTCGATCAGATTGCCGCCATTCGGAAAGATGGAATAGGCCGAGGTGAGTTCAAGCAGTGAAATTTCGCCGCCGCCCAATGCCAGCGCAAGGCCATAATCCTTTCTGTCTAGCGTGGTGATGCCCACCCGCTGGGCAAACCGGATCATGCCGCCTTTGTCTTCCGAACTGTCGGGGTCACGGTAAATCCCCACATACTGCAGAGCCTTGACCGCCGGGATGTTAAAGGAATTCCCAAGCGCCGAGCGTACCAGCACTGGCCCATGAAACCGCAGGTCATAATTCACCGGCTCATAAACTGGCAATCCGTCATTGGGAATCCCGGTGGGCGGGAACTTGGTAGGCACATCCCAGATCAAGGTGGCCGGCGTCCAGCCTTTTTCAAAAGCAGCTGTATAAACAAAAGGCTTGAATGCTGACCCAGTCTGGCGGGGTGCCAACGACATGTTGACCTGGCCGCTGAATTCTTCATTGTAAAAATTCGGCGAACCAACCATGGCCAGGATCTCTCCGGTGGCATTATCCATATGCACCAAGGCCGCCCCATTGGCATTGTTGGGTGCCAGTTGTACGATCTGCTCCTGCACAATCCGTTCCGCCATTTTTTGCAGGTCGCTGTCCAGTGTGGTGTACACCCTGAAACCAGCGCGATAGATCATTTCCTCACCAAACTCATCATTCAACAGTGAACGGATATACTCCACCCAATGCGGATATTCCCGCACGAAAACCTTGGGGCGAAAATTATAGCTCTCAATCTGACGGCGGGCCTGGTCAGCTTCCTGGGCACTGACGCAAATTGGATGAGGCTGGGTGCTGATCTCAATGCAGCCTTTCTCTTGACTCAATTCATACGTGAGCAGGATCACATCCCGATGACGACGCAGGGTTTGTTCCCGTTTGGTAAAAATGTCATAGACCCCCGGAGACTGGGGTAAACCCGCCAGAAAAGTGGCCTGCCCCAAATCCAGATTCTGGGCGCTGACGTCGAAATAAGTCTGCGCAGCTGCTTCAATGCCATATGCTAGGTTGCTGTAATAAATCTCGTTCAGATACAGCTCAAGGATTTCGTCCTTGCTGTACAAGCGGGTCAATTCTGCCGCCAGCACAATTTCCCGCTCTTTGCGTTCAACCGTCTTTTTCGCTCTTTCCTCCGGTGAGATCAGCAGTGTCCGCGCCAGTTGCTGCGTGATGGTGGAAGCACCAGAAACGGTTTCACCCGAAAGCCGGTTTTGCCAGATCGCCCGCAGCATGGCAATGGGATCGTAACCTGGATGGTTGTAAAACTCCTTGTCTTCCGTGGCCAGGGTGGCCGCGATCACATAAGGGGACATTTGATCCAGGCGCACGTAGGTGCGCCGCCCGGCTTGCGGGTCAACAATCTCATACAGCATGTTGCCGTTCCGGTCGTAGATGGTCGCCGTTTCAAATTTCGAAACCTGATCATATAATGTGGATACGTTGGGGAAATCTGGCGAATTGACGATCGAAAAATATTTGTAAATACCGAACGAGAAAAACACAACTGTTACGAAAACGCCAATGAATAGCAAACCAATCAGCAACCGAATCAGGCATCCACCCAGTTTACTTTTGGAAGGTGGCGCAGTGCGCAGGGACTGTGTATCCGGCCCTGGTCGCACCGGTCTCATCACGGGCGGCTGCGGTCTGACGGCCTGTTGGGGCGTAGCCCTCTGGTTGACCGTCGGCCTGTAGGCTGCCGGCGTTACCTGGGTGGCATCCATATCCACTTCCTGCACCCGCCGGGGCACCATCGGCTGGGCAGCGCGATTTGCCATCGTCTGGGTGGGAGGCACTGTGGCATCCTGAGGTTTTCTTCCCGTGGGTATTGGCTTGGTTGCACCAGCCTCATCCCGTTTCTCTGCCCCACTGGGCATGGACATGGTGGAAGCCACGGGTTTACCGTCTTCACCATAGAACCAGCCGCCGGTTTGCTCCGGCGCGCCAGTCGGGTGGCGCGGCATTTCAGATGGGGCATTCTCCTGCTTTGGCGCTTGCTGCAAGGAATGCGCATCATCGATTACAGGGCCGAAGAACTCTTCGTCGCCGATTTCGGAATACCATCCCCCTGTTTGGTCTGTCTCTCCGGTCGGGTGGTGCAGTTCAACCCCGTCCTGGATTTCTTCCGCATCAGACTGTATTTGCTCAACCCTGGCTTCGATTTGCGCCGGTGGAGTTCGTTCACTGTCCCACTCCGGGTCTGACAAAAGCCGCCGGAAACGGTCTTGAGGTCGCTCCTGGCCGCTGGAGCTTTCCTGTTCTTCAAATTCGTTATTTATTGATTCTTCAGTCATTAGATATTTTCACCATTCTTGCGGGCAAAATCCCGATATTTACGCATCCAATCATCTTCATTCTAGCATAAATCCGGCCTCCCGGAAGAATTCGGCGCAGCCTCACCATTGCATGAAAACGAAACAAGAACCGTGCCAGGGCAAATATTTGCCCATTCACTACCCGGCGAACAAATGGCAGGCTTACAGAATTGACCATAACGGCAACTGCCCTTACAATAATGAAGTGATGAACACCTGTCCATTCCCGACCGGATTTTCTGCCAACCTGATCTTGTCCGCTGACCGGCGTTTTGTTCCCTCTGATTATGGCAATGACCAAATCTGGGAATTGGTCCTGCACGGTGGTGACCCAAGGGCATTGACCCTGCAAACCACGTTCGGCCTGCGTGCTCTGTGGATGAGCCTCTTCCCCCGTTTTCTCAAAGGGGATTTGGACCTGATCGACCCGGCCGAATTTCACCGCCCACCGCAGATCATGGCTGCTTATCCCAACTGCGTTTCTTTAACATTCGAGCCATTTCAAAACCTCTCCGTTACCCTGGATTGCTGGGTGCCCTCCTCCCAGGTGATCGCGGCCCGCCTGCTTTTTGAAAACACCGGACAGGAACCACAGGACTTTACCTTTGAATTGATTGGCAGTTTACAGCCCTTTGAACCGGGTGAACGAATGGCCGTGGCTGCCTCTAACCTGACCAACATTCTCCAGGGACGTACAGAAGAGATTTCACCCGTCTGCTTCATGACTGGCGGGCCTTTCCCTGGTCGCGGCCCTTTCGCCGGGCTGGCCCAAAACCTGTCCCTGCCATCAAATCAGCAGCGCGCCATCACCTGGGCGCTGGCTGCCACCCCCGATGAAGCCCAATCCCTGCGCCTGGCCAAACAAACCACCGCCTGCGCCTGGGATGAAGAAATGGCACGCATTCAACAAACCAATTTGGCGCAAATGCTGCAAATCTCCACCGGCGATCCTCAATGGGACGCCTGCTTTGCCCTGGCACAAAGGACTGCCTATTCTCTCTTCCTGCCTGCCAGCCAGCACCTGCCCCACCCGTCCTTTGTCCTCAGCCGTCGACCCGACCACGGACATTCCTTGCGCGGCGATGGCAGCGATTATCCCCACCTGTGGAACGGCCAGACCGCATTGGAAGCCTATTACCTGAACACATTGATCCTTCCCGGTGGTGTACGTGTGGCAGAGGGCGTGCTGCGCAATTTCCTGCATGTGCAGGAAGAAAACGGCGAGATCGACTGGAAGCCAGGACTGGCCGGCCAGCGGTCGCACATACTAGCCCAACCCCTGCTCGCCGCCCTTGCCTGGCAGATCTACCAGGTTAACCACGATGACAACTGGCTGCAAGAGGTCTTCCCGCCGCTGTTGAAATTTCTCAAGACCTGGTTCAACCCGGAACACGACCGGGACCAGGACGGTATGCCGGAATGGGGCCATCCCCTGCAAACTGGTTTTTCCTCTGCCCCCATGTACGACCGCTGGCAGCCGGAGGGCCAGGGCGTAGAGATCGCCTACCTCGAATGCCCATCACTGGCAGCATTTTTGTACAATGAGTGCCAATGCCTGCAAAGAATGGCACTGCGCATACAGGTTTCCGATGATCTGGCCTGGCTGCAAGAAAGATCGCAAATTCTGGTACAGGCCCTGAACAGCATGTGGAATGCCCGCAGCAAAACCTATCGCTATCGGGATTTCGCCACCGAGACTGCCAATAAAGGTGACGTGCTGCGCACCATCAAGGGCCGCGGCCGGATGACCATCGGGCGCAGCTTCAAAACCCCGCAGCGTTTGCAAATCCAGCTCACCCTTGCAAATAACGACACCCGACCACTCAAGATCGTCATCATTGGTGAAGGACCCCAGGGCCAGATCGAGGAGATCATCAGCTTTGGACAACTGCACTGGCGGGGAGGAACAGCATCCTGCACCTCCCGGAATGTTTACCTGAGATTGCAGGAAGTGAACATTCAGGGAATTTCCCCGGAGGACAAGGGAACGATCGCTACAGTCGACTACACGCAAGAAGACCTCTCCTTGTTTACGCCACTTTGGGCAGCCATTCCCTCTGCTGAACAGACAAAAACCCTGCTGGAAAAAAACCTCCTCCCCCGCTATCTCAAAAAATTTGGCCTGGCTGCCACGCCTCAGATTACCAAAAACAAGGAAGACTGGTGGCGTTCCGGCGTGCATCTCCCCTGGAATCACCTGATGGGTGAGGCACTCCTGGAATTGGGTTATCACAAACAGGCAACCGATCTGCTGAAACGCATCATGAAAGCCCAGGTCGAAATGCTGAACCGCCAGCACCGCTTTCAAGAAACTTGTCATGCCGAAAGCGGCGAATCCAGCGGCGAGTATGATATTCTCACCGGCCTGCCCCCGCTGGGTCTTTTCCTTAAGGTTGCCGGCATCCAGCACCTGTCCAGTAACAGGATCGTAGTGGCCGGCCCCAATCCTTTTCCCAAACCGGTGAGCATCCGCTTTCAGACCATGCAGATTACCCGATATAAAAAGGACACGATCATCCAACTCGATTGCGGCGAAACCATCACCCTGCATGGCCCCGGCCCGCACCATGTGTACATTGAACCAATTCAACAGCCAGGTTTAACCAACTCTTAAGCGTTTTGGCTTGTAAATCTTTCTGAATGACAGTATAGTATTGTAAACTTGTTGCATTATCTATTTAACCAAGGAGGAATCACATGAATTTCGGTCGACCGTTTTCCTTTGCGTTTGAAGACCCGGACTGGCTGAAGAAGATCGCCCTGGCTGCGTTGGTAACCTTGATCCCGGTAGTCGGTCAATTCTTCATCATGGGCTGGGGACTGGAGATTACCCGCCGTGTGATCAAAGGCGAGCCCACCCTGCTGCCGGACCTCGATTTTGGCAAAAATCTTGGTACCGGCTTCAAAGCCTGGGTGATCAGCCTGGTCTATTCCATTCCGTTCATGGTCATGGCCATCCCGATCGTCCTGGTACCCGTTCTCGGTGGCGTGGCTGGCATGGATGAAGAGACCATGGGCATCATGGTTGCTGTCATTTCCTGTTGCTGCGGCGGCCTGATGTTCCTGTATGGCATTCTCATCATGTTCATGATCCCCGCCGGTCTGGGCCGCTTCCTGGATACTGACCAGTTGGGTGCTGCATTCAAGGTCAAGGAAGTCTTTGCCCTGGTCAAGGCTGCCCCGATGGCCTATCTGATTGCTATTGGCGGCGCGATTGTGGCCGGCTTCATTGCCCCCCTGGGCGGCATCGCCTTTGGCATCGGCGCCATTTTCACTGCGGCCTATGCCACGGTGATCGTCAGCCACTTCTATGGCCAGGCCTACAACGAAGCCAAAGCAGCCCAGCGTTTGTAGTTCACAGCAAAAACAGTGAGTATTAAAAAAGCCACCAAAAAACGGGTGGCTTTTTTTGTATTAAACGATTTGAGAGTTTCAACAAGAAATTGACCCCTTGGCTGGGTGCAGTCTCAAGTCTATTCGTGAAATTCTTCCACCTGGTAGATTTCCACATCCAGTTTCTTGCTGCGCCACAGGTCCCCGGCAGCGCCCATCTTCCAGCACAGATTGGTCAAGAAATCTTCCGGCTCGGGCAGTTTTTCCCACACCTGGGGCAGAAATGTCGCCCGGCGTACGCCATCCCGAAGTACCACGCCATCCACCCCTGGACGCAGCAGCCCTGGCAGATCCTGACAATTTGCATAATCCAGGGACTGCGAAGGAGTAAGGCGGGAAATTTCGATCTGAAGGTGTGCAACTTCCACTTGCTGCACCGGCTGGAAGCGAAAATCCTCCAAAGCCGCAACCACAGCATGTTCGCACACATCTTGCACCAATGGCTGATATGCCGTCAGCGTGCCGATACAGCCCCGCAAAGAGCCGTCCTTTTTGGTCAGCGTTACAAATGACGCCCCGTTTTCCTGCAATGCAGGCGAATACTCGCTCAATTGCAATTCTGGCATTGGCTGCTGGCGGGTTGCCAGCTCAATCGACTGACGGGCAAGTGCCAGCAATTGCTGCCGTTCAAACCCGGTTAACTGATCTGTGCTCATCCTTCCCTCCTGAACCTTTTAACGTTATACTGCCGGATAGGTTACCCGTCAAGGTTGCGACTTTACCTGTTTATCTGATGGCTATTCATCGTTGCTGCCCGAAAACCTCTTGCCAATCCAAGCGCTTTTAAGGTACGATCTTAGCAATGACAAATTTGACCCAGAATCCACAAAAACCGTCACCCGCAGCGCCAGCCAAACAATCTGGTGTGCTTTCTGCCAAGCTGTCCAAAACTGTCTCTACCATTATCGCCGCCGGGGTGGTGATCGCCACCCTCTTCACGCTGTGGTCTCCCAACCGCATTTTCTCTGACGATCTGCTCAATCAACTGGTTTATGCTTTCCAGAGTGGCGAAGCACCGCAAGTAAATGAAGTGACGGTGTCTGAAAATCTTCAGCAAATACCCCGCATTGGTCTGATTGCCGGACACTGGGGATATGATGAGGGCTTCGGCGCAGACCCTGGCGCGGTTTGCTACCAGGGACAATATGCCGGCATCACCGAAACCGAGATCAACCTCAGAGTTGCGACCCTGGTCAGAAATAATCTGCAACAACAAGGCTTTGAAGTGGATCTATTGGAAGAAAACGATCCCCGCCTCAACCAGTACCAGTCATCAGCTCTCATCTCAATCCATGCAGATTCCTGTGCCTATGTCAATGACCTGGCGACGGGCTTTAAGCTTTCGGCTGCGGTAACCAACCCTTACCCCGAAAAAACCAACCGCCTGCGCGCCTGCCTCATCCATCATTACGGGCAAAACACAAACCTGCCTTATCATTATGGCTCTTCTCAAACACTGGATATGCTCAATTATCATGTCTTCAACAAAGTCAATTTTGAAACACCAACTGTGCTGATCGAAACCGGTTTCATGAATCTTGATGCCAATATCGTCATCGGCCAGCCCGAATTGGTTGCCAGAGGGATCACGGACGGCATTCTGTGCTTCATTCGCAACGAATCACTGCCGGAGGATATCCTCTCCACAGCCCAGCCCCAATAAGATCCCGGCCAAGTGCCCCGCTGCACTTCGCTGCTTTAAGATTTGTGAGATATTCCCGAATGACGTTTGCAGCTGAAAACCCGCACCAGCTCGCATGGAAGCAGCAAATCTTCCTATTAATTTCTGATAAAACACATAGAATTACATAATATAATCAGAACCAACGACCCAAATTATCTGTTCGAAAGTAGTCTTGAAATGACCAAAAAACCATTGTTTGAAGGATTGATCTTTGACGAATATGACCAACTGGTCACGACCGCCTATGTTGGTGAAGAACCTTGTTACGTGGTAAATGATGCCGGTTTTTTGCGCCATGTTCCCAGTGAAAAAGTTGACCGCCAGATACTGGAGAAGATGACCGACTCGATCAAGGGAAATGAAGACCTGTTTTTAGAGCAAGCCGCCAAAATGCTGGGTAAAGACGATATCTTCACTCGCGCCATCATTCAGAACCAGCTCAAGAATATGGACCAACAAATGGACGTTATCCTCGAAACCGGTATTCCTGAAGAAGGCCGGGCCTATATGGGGATGATGGGTTTCCGGGTGATCATCGACCTGCATGGAGAGGTGATCGAGTTCACCCAGCCCGGAATGAGCATGCCGGAAGACGGCGAAGAATGACCACCGCTCCTGCGCTGTCTAAATTTTATGTGATTCTTACAGCTTCCGGGTAAAATATTGTCAACAGCACACGTCTTAAAGTCAATCCGTGAGAATTTTCCCGTCACTTGGTTTACCGTGGCGTACAACACATCGGGAACAAAGCCGATGCAACCATGTGGAGGATATCGATGATGACCTCTCAATTTATTATTGACGTTACCGAAATGGATTTCGAATTCGAAGTGATCAATTTCTCGCAGAACATCCCTGTTCTGGTCGAGTTCTGGGCGGATTGGCATCAACCCGGCAAGCAGCTTGGCAATCTGTTGGAACGGCTGGTGATTGAATCGGGCGGTGCCTTTCGTCTGGCGCGCGTGGATGTGGATCACAATCAAAACCTGGCTTTGCGCTTTGGTGTACGCAGCGTACCCACCGTCAAGGCTTTCAGCCAGGGCGAGGTGGTGGCCGAGTTTGCCGGGAACCAGCCGGAGCAGCGCGTTCGTGAATTCATGGCGCGCATCGCCCGCCCCAGCACCACCAACCTGGCTTTGGAAAAAGCCAACAGTTTGCTCGATATGCACGACTGGGACCAGGCAGAAGATATGTACCGCCAGTTGTTAAACCTCAATCCCGACCAGACCGAAAGCCTGCTGGGGCTGGCCAAGGCTATTCTGGCAAAAGGCAAACCGCAAGAAGCTCATTATATTCTGGAGAATTTCCCGCCCAGCCGGCAATTTCAACAGGCCAAGACCCTGCTTCCTTATGCCCAGACGCTGACCGCCTACAAAAATAACAGGTTGCCCAACGAAAGCGACCTGGATGCCATCTTTCACAACAGCATCCGCCTGGCTGCCAGCGGCAATCTGCCCGCCTCGCTGGACGGGCTGCTGGATGTGCTGCGCCAGCAGCGTCACTACCAGAATGAACAAGCCCGCCTGGTGATCCTCAGCCTGCTTGAGTTGATGGGTGAACAGAACCCCCAGACGCGCTACTATCGCCAGGAACTGGCCACCGTGCTCTTTGGCTGATGTGGACCGCAAAGAAACAAAACGGCAGCGGATACGAAATCGCTGCCGTTTTCTATTCCTGCAAAGATAAGACTCTCATCCCTGGACGTTGATCTCATCCAGGAACTTTTCACGGTTGGCAGAGCGGGCGATCTTGCCGCTGCTGGTTTTGACCAGCCAATGCGCGCCCACCAGATGCACATAGCGCAGCACCACAGCTGAACCGCGGGCTACGGTCTGACGCACCATTTCGGCGATCTTTTCTTTTTCCTGTGGGTCATTGGTATCCACCTCGGTCACCACAGCCACGTCTTCAGTGCCGGCTTCCTCGTTGAAGAGTCCAAACACCACCACCCGCCCCGGATGCACCCCCGGTACTTCCATGACCAGTTCCTCAATATCCTGAGGGTAGATGTTCTTGCCGCCCACGATGATCATATCCTTCTTGCGCCCGCTGACATACACTTCCCCATCCACCATGTAGCCATAATCGCCGGTCAAAAACCAGCCATTCACAAATGCCTGCTGGGTGGCATCCTGGCGATGAAAATACCCGCTCAACATGCAGTCGCTTTTCAGGGCAATCTCGCCCACCTGACGTTCCGGCTGCTGCTCGCCTTTTTCATTGAGGATGCACACCTCCACATTGCGGATCGGCTTGCCAGCAGACACCATGCGTAATGACGGCTGACCAGTCACCGCCGGCGCAGCCTTGCGCTGCACCTGGAAGGTCTCGCGGTCTATATCATCAAACCCGACCGGTGCATCCATGCCGCCCTGGGTGACCGCAAACACGTTTTCAGCCATGGCGTAACACGTAGCCAATGCTTCTTCCCGAAAGCCAAACGGCTGAAAGCGCTCCAGAAATGCCTGGTGGCTTTCCCAACGCATGGGTTCAGAGCAATTGATCACTGCCCGCCAGGAGGAAAGATCAACCCCTTCCATGTGACGGTCACGCACCTTTTGGGCGCAAAAATTGTAGGCAAAATTGGGCAGCCAGCTCAATGTTCCCCGGTATTTGGAGACAGCCTGCATCAGCCGGTAGGGCGCACGCACCCAGTCAAAGGGAGACATCAACACCAACGGCATGCCGCACAAAATGGGCATCAAAAATCCGGCGATCAATCCCATATCATGATACAACGGCAGCCAACTGACTACCACGTCATCCGGCCCGGCATGCAAGGCCAGCCGGTAGCTTTCCAGCTGGTTGAACACCGCCCGATGAGAAAGGGCAACTCCTTTTTGCAAACCAGTTGTGCCGGAAGAATGCTGCAACAGAACGATATCATCCGGTTCACGCTGCAAGCCGCCCAAGGCAGCAAATTCAACCCCTTCCCCGCTTTGTGCCACTTCCTCGGTCACCAGCACCGCCCGCACCGAATCACCCTCTGTCAATGCCGTGCGCACTTCTGTCTCAAACTCGGCATAGGTGATGATGGCCGCCGGCTGGGTAATGGCAATCAGCGAGGTCAAACCGCTGCGGTAACGTTCAGGCAGCAGTTTCTCTGTCAGAAAAGGCATGATGGATGGAATTGCGCCATGCAGGATCACCCCAAAATAGGCACTCACCAGATCCATGCCATGCTCCTGGATCAGGATCACCACCTCGCCGGGCTGGATGCCGGCCCGTTGCAAGGCCGCACAGAAAGGCAGGCTGTGCGTGACCAGACTGCGATAATCCACCGCTTGATCTTCTGCCCCGCTGTGCAGCAGGGTCAGGGCCACTTGATCCGGGGTCTGGGTGAAGTGACGCAGCAAAGTCGAGGTGAAGGTTTCCATTGTTATGCCAGTTGTGCCTCGACCAGCGCCGCCAATTGCGCCAGAGTATCAAAGGTATCAGCGTTCAACTCAGTGTCATCAATGACCACCCCCCAGGTATCCTCGACGAACAGGGAAAGGTCGACCAGGCTGAACGAATCCACCAACCCGGAGGAGATCAAGGCCTCCTGCGGATCAAGCTTGCGCGCGGGCTGTTTCAAAAGATCTGTTACGATTTTGTTTTCCAATGCAGCGATGATTTCATCTTTCATCGTGGTTGTCTCCTGCTTCAGTATACTGAGGTTGTTTAATCTACACGAATTTCAAAAACCAGACCATCTCGCCAAGTGCCAGCAGAAGGCAGCTTACACTCCCTTGAGCATATCTTTCTTCAGGGTTTCAATCGCCTCAACTGGAGTAGGATCCACTTCATACAGCATCGACAGATAATAGGCCAGGTAATCGCCAAAGTGCAGTGTGGTCCACATATGCGCCAGCGGGCTGTCGCCTTGCGCCTGGTAGGCAGCCGTTTGCAGACCAACGTTTTCAAAGCCTTTGCGAGTCAGCTTCAGGCGCAATTGATTGCGTACATGATCCGAACCGGATTCCAGAAAGACCATTCGCGCTTGCTGCAAAACGCCCTGCGGATGAAAGACACCGGCCAGGGTATTATGGTCGGCTTCCGGCAGAAATTCAAATTGCGCCCAGGCTTTGGCCACCTCACTGATCTGGCCCTTCCAGCGCCTGGCGACCGCATTCAGCATGCCGCTGGCAAAGACCGAAACCCAATGTCCGGCCAGATCAGCAGCCATTTGCTTGGCCGGGTTTTGCGCCGTGGCAACCTCGGCCCGCAGTTGAACCTGCTGGGCTTTCATGGCCGCCACCGTCCTTGCCAGTTCTTGCTCCGGGTCTGCCACAAAACCCAGCCGCGCCATCAAGGCCAGCAACAGGCCGAATGAGAACCCGACTGCTGCCCGCGGTTGCCCCTCATGCTCAAAACTCCACCAGGTCACGCCTGCCTTTTGGGCAGCCTCAGCCAGCTTTCCACCGCGGCTTACCGCCACAACCTGGCAGCCATTTTCAACCGCACGCGAAAAAGCTGAAAGAGTCTCCTCGGTATTTCCTGAATGGGAAGAGGCAATCACCAGTGTCTCGGATCCTTTGGCCCAGGCTGGCAGATCATAATCACGATGCACCACCATCGGCAGGCTGCCCAAGCCTTCCAGATATCCGGCCAGCAGGTCGCTGCCAATCGCAGATCCGCCCATTCCAGCTACTACAACATACTTCAATCCTCTCATGACCGGCAAAGGTTGCTGCATGCCCGTCTGCCAGGCAACCTCCAGTTGCTGCGGCAATCCATCAATGGCTGCATACATATCACTGACATCCAGGCGGACAAACATCTCATGTTGATCCAAATTCATCGTATAACTCTCCTGTTCAATGATGTCTTTATTGACAATTCATATCGTTTATCAGGGCACAAACCAGGTCATAAAACCTGCTTTCAGGCCTGTTGTCCCGCTTTCATTCATGCCCAACCACAAATACCCTGGCAAACCCTGATTACTCTGGTAACAAATATATGCCCTGCGGGACAGATCGGGAATGGTCACCGCTTCTGAAGATAATGGCCTTGCCTTGCAATCTGTCTGTCCCGGCACTATATCTGACGGAGTCAATCCCACCAGCGTCCCATCCAGAGGCGTCAGTTTAACCGCCTCGTTTTCAAAGCTGATGATCACATCATCCGTCTCGCCGGTATCCAAACCGCCGCTGTCAAAATCCAGCCGGATATCCGCTTGCAGTTCAAATTCGCCCTGTTGATAGACCAGCGGCGTGGGCGTTCTGGTTGGCAAGGGAGAAGGTGTGGCGGTCGCTCCGCTGGATACATGAATACGCACCCAGATCGGCGCATCCCCCTGCGGCCCAAGGCCAAAAAGCTGGCCATCTGTATTCCGCAATTTCCAGTTGCTTTGATAGGTGCCAATCTGGGAAGGGGCAGTCAATTCGACAGAAAGATCAACACTTTCACCCGGCCTTACCGGCGAATCCAGGAACTGGATGCGGGCAGAGCCCAGCGGTTCCCCGGAGAACCACACAATAGCATAATTCTCTGTCCAGGTGCAATCACCGGCATTGACCAGCCGCCAGGTTTTGGTGAATACATCTCCCGGCCTGAAAGTGCTTTCATCCGGCACCGTTACATCGATCGGCCGGCCAGGTGCGGCCCGGTCACAGATCAGATCACCGCTGCTCAAAGCCTGCGGCGAGGCCTGCAAAGAATTGGAGTGTTCCGGATTCGGTGTCTGGGTCAGGGTTTGCTGAAGTTGAGGCTGCTCTTCTGTCAGCAGGGACGATCCATCCTGCTGACCATTGCAGGCAGCCAATATACTAATCAGGCACAGGCAGAAGAACACTTGTGCCAGCTTTTGAGCATTTTTAATCATGCGTTTCACAAATCAGACCCAGGGGCACTTATCCGTTCAAGGCAAGCGCAATCCAGATCACTTTCCTTTCGGCAAGAGCTGCACCAACTCAAGAAATTCGCTCCATTCTTCAGCAGTGAAATGGATAACCAGGTTACTGAATTCCAGATCATAGATCAGATCCGGGTCTTCTTCAGTCTCCTCAGCATCGCTGACCAGGGTCAGGAATTCTTCCCATTCCTCCTGAAAAAAATGGACGGTTACATTATTCAATTCCAGATGATAGGTCATTTCTTCATCCGGTTCATCAGCCTTCCAGGCCAGAAATTGTTCAGTTTCGGCCAATACCTCGGTTTTGGGTTCAGGTTCTTTTGCCATTTTTATCCATCCTTTTCTTCTTGTTCGGATTGATCGCTCTTAAACCAGTTGTGCAACCGATGCCCAACTTTTCGAATCCAGTTCTTGGTATCTCGCCAGCCTTTAGCCGTATGATCAAAAAAGGAAGCCTGGTTGGCAATACGGCTTTTGTCCAGACCTTCCCATGGGTCAAGGTCAAATGATTTGCGTAGTGCATAGGTCGCAAGCAGCTTCAAGGTGGCCATAGTCGGCCCGGCCAGCAAAAGGCCGATGAAGCCCATCCACGTAGTTCCGACAAAAACCCCAACCAGCAGCAAGGCAGGGTGTACCTGCAAAGCACTGCCCATGATCTTGGGCGTGATCAGTGAATCGATCACCGGGTCCATTAAGAGCGCCACACCGACTACCAGCAGAGCATACGGCAGAGGCGATAAACCAAGAATGGTAGAGCCTTGCAACAAGGCCACAAAGAAGTATACCAGCCATGTGATCGATGTGCCGAGCCAGGGGACAAAGCGCGCCAGCCCAGCCATGACCGCCAGACCAAGCATAAACCGCACCCCCAGAACGCTTAACAGGATCGAATAGATGATGATCGTAATGCCTACCATGGTAAGCTGACCCCGCAAAAAGCCATTCCAGATGCGTTGCAGCTCCAGCCCCATGTTTTCAATATCATTTTCATAACCGGGCAGTTCCAAATCCATTATCCGATATGGGCGGCCTTTATTTTCCAGAAGAAGAAAATAGGTCACCATCACCACCAGTACCAGTGACCCAATCACAGAAGCTGCTCCACCGGCAATGCTGGTTAAAATCGAACCCATTTGGGAAAACAAGGGCTGGATGGACGAAACAAGCTGCCTGCCGAGGTTATCCAGATTCAGATCCAGGTTACTCAGCGAATACTCCAGCGGACCCAGCACCAGCACCTGATCATTCAAATCATCCAGATAACCTGGCAATCTGAACAGCATACTTTGCAGGAAAATGATCAACCCCTTGGATTGATCTACCAGGGTGATCCCGCTCCAGGTGAGCAGACCAAGCAACACCAATACCACCACCAGAAGCACCACCGCCACTGCCATCCCCCAGGGCAGTCTGGCCTTTTGGTTCAACCACTTCACCACCGGATAGAGCAAATATGTCAGCAGAAACGCCAGCAACAACGGTCCAACCACATGGCTGAAACGGATCAAAAAGAACGCTGTCAGGCTCAAGAAGATAAAACCAACCAAAGCCTTGGTCGGTGCACCCCATCTTGGCGTGTCGTCAGTCGGCAGCATGGAATGGTCCTTTTCAGGAAGTGATTCAAACATGATGATCCTTTCTATCAAAGAAATTCTTGACCTGCTCCCGAATTTGTGCAAATCCAGCCTGTAGCTTTTCCGTTTGCACGCGATCATCCTGATGGACTTCCACCTGTTCAGGCCAGGGATCAAGGTCAAAGGTCTTTCGTAAAGCATACCCGGCGAACAATTTCACGGTGGCCAATACTGGTGCGGCCAGCATCACCCCGATGAAACCCAGCAGGCTCGCCCCTACCAGATATCCCACCACCAAAGCCGCCGGATGGATATGCAACGCATGACCCATTAATTTGGGCGTGACCAATTGATCAACCATGACATCCAGCGTCATGCCGATCGCCAGCACAATCACAGTATATACAACAGGTGTCAAACCCCAGGCTGGAGTGGTTTGAAAAATGGATACCAGAAACAACAGCACCCACAGGATGCTGGGACCAATATAAGGCAAAAAATGGGCCAGCCCAGCCACAACAGCCAATCCAAAGGCGTATGGCATTCCCAGAATGCTCAACACGATCGTATACAGCACAATGGTGGTCAGGATGACAGTTAACTGGCCGCGCAAGAATGCGTTCCAAATAATGGTCAACTCCTTGCCCATCCGTAGAATATCCGATTGATAGCGGGGAATGTTCAAATCCACAATCTGCGAAGCAACCCCGTTCGATTCGGCAAGGATGAAGAAGGAAACCAGTAAGACCAGAACGGCTTTGGCGATAAGATTAGCTGCACCTGCAGCGATTGTCCCTGCCAATGTGCCGGCAGAAGAAATCAGCGAAGTCAACGAATTCACCGCGTCCTTCAAAAGCTGCTCTGCTTGCTCATCAAATTGCTGGAAATCGAGCGCAAACGGGCCAATGGAATAATCCTCACTGCCCAGATCAGACAACACATCCGGCAAGGTTTCCACCTGCTTTTCCAGAAAATGGAACAGGCTTTGTGACTGCTCAAAGATGGCTAACCCGCCCCAGGCCAGCAACCCGGCCAACACGATCAATATACCCAGATAAACCAGAACAACCGCCAGCCGCCAGGGTATGTTGAATTTCTTGTGCAGTGAATTGGCAAGCGGATAAAACATATACACCAGCACGAATGCCAACAGCAAAGGGCCAATGATATTGTGAAAAGCAATCATCAATCCGGCGATGATGATCGCAAACGACGCTCCTATGACCAGCTTGACGGAACTTCCCCAAGCGGGTGAGGCTGTCCTCTTTTCCTTTTCTCCAGAACTTTCAGACACGTATTCCACAATCTCATCCTTTTGAGACAGCCAGGATCGCCTACCCATCCGTTCGAGGCAGGGTCATTACCACGGCAAAGGTAGATGGTATGATTCTAGCCAAAACCGCGGTTTTAATCAACCTTACCCTGCGCCACACACAAAGCCATTCCTTCCACGATCCTGTGGAAGGAATGGCTCGAAGATACAACAGGAAGATCAGAACTCAGGGGCAGAGGCCGGGCGACAACATGTTAAATACCCAGCCAAACCAACCGCACCAGCTATTGGTCTGATCGATCAGAATCAACGCACCCACGCACAGGCACAACAAAAGCACAAGCGCGACCGCAATAATGATCACCGTGGTCGATTTTTTCTTGGGCTGGGCAGGGTGTGCAGCCATGGGCTGGACCGGCACCTGCCCGGCGTAAACCGGCTGCGGGCGGGGGGGAGGCGGAGGCGCATACTGCTGTTGAACAGGCACGGGGGCCGGTCTTTGTGCCCCAACCACTGTGGCATTCTCATCCGTCTGCACCATCTCATAGATCAGGCTGATATTCTCACCCAGCATGACCAGCTCGCCCGGACGCAGCACATAGGGGCCCACCAGCTTTTGACCGTTGACCGATGTGCCATTGGTGGAACCCAGATCCTCGATGATGTAATTGCCGCCTTGCAGAAAAATGCGTGCATGACGGCGCGAAGCCTCGGAATCATTGATGACAATATCATTACTAAGATCGCGCCCTATCGTAGTTTCCACCTTATCCAACACAAAGGATTTTCCAACGGTGGGGCCTGAACGCATGACGAGACGGTATGTTACAGACATGAACCCTCCTATTCTCTCCTGAAATCACGATTATAGTTTAACGTTTTTGCATAGCGATGTCAACAAGATTAACATCTCACTCGAAATCTGTTTCCCCACAAATCATGGAATGTAGATACAATACGGAAGTAGCTCATTTTGCTGCATAGCTTTGCAATCGTGGAGAAAGCATGAAATCTCGGCACTTCCCGGTTTTGAACCTCTGGCTGATGGCAGCCGGATTGGCGCTGTTTGCCCTGGCAGGCTGCGGCCGATCGCCCTATGATGGCCCAGTTATCTCTTCTTCAGAAACCTTATTTGTGCAGTCAACCCCCTTGCAGTGGGATATCCATCGACTGGATGCGCCAGCTTACTACAGGTATCTTGGCCGGGGTTATCTGCGTCTGCGCGCCCCTGGCCAGCCCTGTGTAGTCTTTGGCAACGACCACCTGTATTACTCCTGTTATGATGGCGCTTCCTGGCAGCAGCAGACCGTTGACCCCGATTTTGGGGTGGGAATTTTTGCCAGCCTGGCCATTGAATTGGATGGCTATGCGCATATCGCTTACTACGACCAGGTCAACGGACGCCTGAAATACGCCTCTCAAGAAGTTGACGGCTGGACGATCCGGGTGGTCAGCGAAGCCAACCCCGACACCGACCCCACCCTGCCGTATTTCGGCAATGGCGGCATGCCCTTCATTGCTCTTGATGCGCACCAGATGCCCTTCATAACCTTCCATGACTATGACCTGCAGGCTTTGAAGTTCGCCTGGCTGGAAGATGGTGCGTGGAAGATCGAGATCGTCGACAACAACCCTGGCGCAGGTGTCCATTCTTCGCTGGTCATGGATGCGCAAAGCCAGCCGCATATCGCTTATTTCGATCAGGGCGCAGAGGTGTTAAAATATGCTGTGCAGGGGGCGGATGGCTGGCACACGCAGATTGTGGATGCAGGCGGCCGCGTGGGGCAGTACGCCTCTCTGGCTGTGGACAGCCGCGGAAGCCTGCATATTGCCTATTATGATCAGGGAAATACCCGCCTGAAATACGCTATCCGTCCTTCCGGGCAGGAATCTTTTCAAATCTCCACGCTGACTGACCTCGACAACACAGGCGAGTACGCTTCTCTGGCCCTCGACTCGCAGGACCAGGCACATATCGCCTATTACCGGCGGGTGGACGGATCTGAAGTGTTTTATTTGCACCAGCAAGGGGGTGATTGGATCAAGGAAAAGGTCTCGGTGGGCGAGCGCGATCTGGTGGGCCTGCTGACTGCCATCGCTCTGGACAGTGAAGACCGGCCATTCTTTGCTTACCGGCATTCCTCGAACAATCAGCTCAAGGTCGCATTCCGCGCCGATGACGGTCAATTCACGCAGCAAGTGGTTTTTGAATCCACCCGCCTGGGGGAAATGACTTCGCTGGCGATCGACTCACAGGACAGGGTTCATATCATTTACGAGAATGATTCGCAGGATTCGCTGCGTTACGCCTTGTGGAATGGCAGCCAGTGGCAATTTTCCATCGTGGAAGAAGCCATCGATACCGGCGTACACCCCTCACTTAAGCTGAACAAAAAAGATCAACCGAGGGCCACCTTCTGGGGTCTTCCCTCGGTCAAATTCGCCCAGCAGCTCGAAGATGGCAACTGGCAGGTGGACTGGATCGAAGAGCATGAATACGGCGACTGGACCGGCTGGTACACCTCGCTGGCGCTGGACAAAAAAGAAAATCCGCACGTCAGTTATTATGACTGGCTGGAATATGACCTTAAGTACGCCGTTTATAAAGGCAGCAAATGGGTCAACGAGATCGTGGACAGCACCGGAAATGTCGGCGGGTATACTTCCCTGATCCTGGATCATCGTCAGCGACCACTGATCGCGTATTACGATTTCACCAACCAGAACCTGAAACTGGCCTGGAAGACTGGCGGCAAATGGCAGACCCGCATACTGGATCATGTGGGCGAAGTGGAATTGTATCCTTCGCTGGCAGTTACGGATGACGGGCAAGTTTACCTCAGTTATATTGGCGATAATGCGGCCAGTCTCAAAGTAGCTCATTTTGATGGCCGGCAATGGACGATCGAAGTAATCGACCAGGGCGGGCATTATTTCAAGAACACCTCGCTGGTGCTGGACACCGAAGACCGTCCGCACGTGGCTTTCTATGACGGCAAGCACAAGTGCGTGCGCTATGCCCGGCAGACAGCGCAAGGCTGGGCGGTAACCACAGTCAGCCCGGCTGGCAATTACGGCATGGGAGCATCCCTGGGACTGGATTCACAAGGCCGCGTCCACATCAGCTTCCAGGACGTGATCTGCCAGGACCTGATGTACGCGGTGGAGAGGTAAAGCAGGGAATTCTGCCATTAAAGCCCCGAAATAGTTTGCGTTGTTTGACCAGTTATAGCAGAGAGTTCATCATATACCTCTGGTATGAATGAAATCAACCTTGAAAAGGGTTGAGATGTGTTAGGTGGATGTATTGGCGTTAGCGAGCCTTGCGAGATGTCTGATAGATTCTTCACCTTTCCAAGGGGGTTCCCTGAGCCCTGATTGACTGACTTGCTGCCCAATCCCTGCTCCAAGACTTCTTTGACAATCCAGCGATTGCATGTTAAACTGTAAAAGTCGATTTCGAGGCGCTCTCGGTAGTCTTGAGGGCGCGTTTTTGTGTGAGGAGTTCCCCATGCGTGCGATTGTTTGGGATCAGGGTCAAAAGATTTTGCGTCTTCTTGACCAGCGTGTACTGCCTGCCGAGGTGGCAATGGTGGATTGTGCAGATGAGCATCAAACTGCCGAAGCCATCCGCAATATGACTGTGCGCGGTGCACCCATCATCGGCGTGACCGCTGCCTTTGGCATGACCCTGGCTGCTTACCGTACCAAGGCTGCCGATGTAATTGGATTGCGTGCAGAACTGCAAGAGGCAGGCCAGGTTTTGAAAGCCGCCCGGCCGACCGCGGTGAACCTTGCCTGGGCAGTGGAACGTGTGCTGCGCGTGGCCGAAACAGCGGCGGATACCGTGCAACAGCTTTGTGAAAAGATCGAGGCAGAAGCCATGCTGATGGCCGAAGAGGACGTGGCAGTCAACAAGCGCATGGCCGAGCATGGCGCAGCACTCATTGAAGATGGCGACACCGTCATTCATCACTGCAACACTGGCGCCCTGGCCACCGTGGATTGGGGCACAGCCCTGGGCTGCATCCGCATGGCCCATGAACAGGGCAAGCGCATTCAGGTGCTGGTGGATGAAACCCGTCCGCGCCTGCAGGGCGCCCGCCTGACCGCCTGGGAATTGCAGCAATATGGCGTACCCTTCCATCTGATCGCAGACGGTGCATCAGGGTATTTCTTGCGCAGCGGCCAGGCCCAAAAGGTACTTTTTGGCGCTGACCGGGTAGCTGCCAATGGCGATGTGGTCAACAAGATCGGTTCCTACATGCTGGCGCTGGCCGCCCATGCCAACCAGGTGCCGGTGTATTCTGTTTTTCCGCTCTCCACCGTGGATTTCTCTCTGGCAAATGGCGACCTCATCCCGATCGAGGAGCGCGAAGCGGGAGAAGTGCTGAACATTCAGGTCAACGGCCAGCCGGTCGTCCCTGCCGGCGCCCTGGCACGCAACCCGGCTTTTGATATTACTCCCCACCAATTGCTCAGCGGCTGGGTCACCGAATATGGCGTGGTCCGCCACCCCTTTGAAGAAAATCTAAAACAAGCAATGCAGAATGCTTGATCGCAGAGGAAAAAGATGAACATTGTCTGCACCGGCTCAGTGGCCTATGACTACCTGATGAAATTCCCTGGCTATTTTCGGGATCATATCATGCCAGACCGCCTGGACCATATCAGCCTGTCCTTTTTGGTGGACGAGATGGTCAAGCAGCGCGGCGGCACAGCCCCCAACATTGCCTATAGCATGGCATTGTTGGGCGGGGAACCGCATTTGATGGCCACCGTGGGTGAGGACTTTGACGATTACCGCCAGTGGCTCGAATCCAACGGCGTGGACACCAGCCTGACCAAAGTCATCCCCGGTAAAAACACGGCTTCCTTCTTTGCCAACACAGACCTTTCCAACGCCCAGATCAGCAGCTTCTATACCGGCGCCATGGCGGATGCCAAGGACCTTTCGCTGCGCAACCTGCCCACCGGCCGGCCTGATCTGGTGGTCATCTCTGCCAACGACCCGGATGCCATGCAGCGCTATGTGGATGAATGCAAGGAAGACGGCATCCCTTACCTGTATGACCCCAGCCAACAGTTGGCGCGTATGGATCCTCAGCAAATGTTCGACGGCGTGCAGCGGGCGACCGCTTTGTTCCTGAATGATTATGAATATGAATTGCTGCAGAAACACACCGGCATGAAGCCAAATGACGTGCTGTGCTGCGTGGGTTTCATGGTCATCACCCGCGGCGAGGATGGGGCGGACATCTATGCCAATGGCGAGAGGATCACCGTGCCTGTGGTCAAACCAGATCGTATTCTGGACCCCACCGGCGTGGGCGACGCCTTTCGCGGCGGCTTCCTGACCGGTTACCGTCTGGGACTGGATTGGGGTCTGTGCGGGCGCATGGGCGCACTTTCGGCCACCTACTGTCTGGAAGAGCCTGGCCCACAATCGCAGCATTATACAAAAGAGGAATTTATGGCGCGCTATCGTCAACATTTTGACGATCAGGGCGCTTTGGATGCACTCCTGGCCTGAACAACGGTCTGGAGCAATTGGAGCATGTTCGGGAAAATTGACCTTTGGAGGTAATGAATTGATGGATAAGTATGTTGTGAAAGATTTGGGACAGGCCGAAGGCGGCCGGCGGCGCATCGACTGGGCCGAACGCGAAATGCCAGTGCTGCGCCAGGTGCGCGAGCGCTTTGCCAAGGAACGCCCGCTGGAAGGCGTGCGCATTTCCTGCTGTTTGCATGTCACCACCGAAACCGCCAACCTGATGCGCACCCTGCAAGCCGGCGGCGCAGATGTGGTCTTGACCGCGTCCAATCCGCTGTCCACCCAGGACGATGTGGCTGCTTCGCTGGTTTCCCATGATGAAATCCCGGTCTTCGCCATCAAGGGCGAAGACAACGATGTGTATTACCAGAACCTCAACCTGGCTCTGGACCACAAGCCGCAGATCACCATGGATGACGGCGCCGACCTGGTGTCCACCATGCACCGCACCCGCCGGGATTTGATCCCCGGCATGATCGGCAGCATGGAAGAGACTACCACTGGCGTGATCCGCATGAAGGCCATGGCTGCTGACGGCGCCCTGGATTTCCCGGTAGTGGCAGTCAATGACGCCATGACCAAACACCTGTTCGACAACCGCTATGGTACCGGCCAATCGACCATAGATGGCATCATCCGCGCCACCAACATCCTGCTGGCTGGCAAGAACTTTGTCGTCGCTGGTTATGGCTGGTGCGGGCGTGGTCTTGCCATGCGCGCTCGCGGCATGGGCGCTAACGTGATCGTGACTGAGGTTGACCCGTTGAAGGCCCTTGAAGCAGTCATGGATGGCTATCGCGTCATGCCAATGATCGAAGCCGCCCCAATCGGCGATTTCTTCATCACCCTCACCGGCGACAAGGATGTGATTGACCGCCAACACTTTGAAGTGATGAAAGATGGCGCGTTGGTGGGCAACTCTGGCCATTTCAATGTGGAGATCAATATCCCCGCTCTGGAAGAAATGGCTGTTGCCACACGCCGTGTGCGCCCATTTGTGGACCAGTATGACCTGCGCGATGGCCGCCAGATCCATATTCTGGGCGAAGGCCGCCTGTTAAACCTGGCTGCCGCCGAAGGCCACCCGGCTTCCGTAATGGATATGTCTTTTTCCAACCAGGCATTGGTCGCAGAATATCTGTTCAAGGAAGGCCGTAAATTGGAGAAGAAGGTCTATTCCGTTCCGGAAGAAATTGACCAGTTGATCGCCAAATTAAAGCTCAAGGCCATGGAAATTGGTATTGACGTCCTCACCCCTGAGCAAATCGCTTATCTCAGCTCCTGGGAAGAAGGCACATAAACCGGGAAGCAGGGTAACCTGTTCAACATCCTGCGGCGCCTTAATTGCGCCACAATAATTAGAAACAAATACCACCCCTGAAAATCTGCGATTTTCAGGGGTGGTAGCGTTTACGTGTCTCTTCCGGTTTCAAGCAACCCAGTCCGAATGCTCACTTCATCAATCCAGCTCAGGCAACAAAACAGGCGCAACCACGGTAACCGCCATGTTGCCCAACACTTTCCATGATTCGCTGAATTGATTGATCGAACGGTGATACTCCTGTTTGCCATCCAGAAAGGTGAAATAATCCGGCCCATAGCCGATCACCAGTACAGTGTGCTGATAGGCGGCCACCGTAACCACACTGCCGTCCGGCGCGGTGAACAACACCGGGCGGCCGGTGCGCACCCCGCCGATCACCCACACCATCACCGGCCGCCCAGCGGCGATCTCCTGGCGGATGTCCTCCATCGAAAGTCCACTCTGTGCCCGGGCATTCAGGCCATATTCACGCAGCAATGCAGCCACGGGTGGGGCATGCACGCCATAAGAGGCAGGCGGCACTGCTCCCCAATCGCCTTCCACCTGGCCCACAAAACCGGTTTCGGGATTCTTGCTAAGCGGCAGGGCTTCCTGAAATTCACGCTGGGTGAGTGCAAGACCAAAAAAGCGCGCCAGTTGCGCTGCCGCATTGGCTTCGCAACTTAACGCATATTGTTGATAGCTGCCCTGGATGCCTTCAATTACTGCCTTGACGGGCAGGGTCGGGACAGGGGTGAATGTTGGACTGGGAGAATTGGTAGCACTGGGGAAAGAGGTCTGGCTGGCAGTGGGAGCCGGTGTGCGGCTGGGCAAAGGCAATGTAACAATCGCCGCCGGTAATGCAGTATCCGCCGGCTGCCGATCAGGGGATGGCGCGCAGGCCCCGCATAGCATGCAAAGAACTGCCAACCAACAAATGCCTGATTTTAACCGTGGCAGCATTATTCTATGGTCTGGCGACCATGATCTCTAGATAGAATGGGTCGCCAAATGGCCGCCCGTCCGGCCCAAAGGCCTGCCATGCACTGCGATGGCTGCCGGTTTCTATGGGAGCAGTGAACTCAATCCGAATCACTGCCGGGCTGCCGGCCCGGGCGGGGAAAAGTGCCTGTTCTTTCTCGGCTCCCAGGGCATCTCCCGCAACCAGGCGCAGGCGGTAATTTTCGTTCCAGTTGCAGGTGCCGTTGTTCTCCACCTCCCACTGTTTGTCGATCTTGTCTCCCGGGGCAAAGATCGTTCCATCCGGCACAGTCAGATCGCTGGAAAAAAGAAGATTGTTTTCGCAGTCCTGCTGACCTGCGCCTCCTTCTGCCGTTGGGGTGGTCAGGCTGGTGGGGATGGTGGTCGGCATCAAAGTGGGCGGCACGAATAGAGGTTCACCGGCTTCTGGTGCCGGGCGTTGCAGGAAGGAAAGACAGCCGCTCATCAGCAGCAGCCCCAAAAGAGAAACTGCGATCAAGGCTTTGGGTAAATAATGCTTCATAGGGGGCTTTTCCTCCGTGTGGTAAGCTGCGGGTGTGGTTTTTCCAAAGTCCTGACCACACCCGCAATAATCATCACATTCTGAACCGGTACTTTCTATTCATCTTCACCCGGGATTTCTTCTTCCTCCATGCCGCCAATGCCGATCACCACACCCTCCAGCGCCTGCTGACGGATGGCCATTTCAATCTCGTTGCTAATGTCCAGGTTCTGGCGCAGGAATTCTTTGGAGTTCTCGCGGCCCTGTCCCAGGCGGATATCGCCATAGGAATAAAATGCGCCGCGCTTGGTGATGATCTCCAGGGCAGTGCCCAGGTCGAGCACATCCCCGCTCTTGGAAACACCCTCATTGTACATGATATCAAATTCCGCAGTGCGGAACGGCGGGGCAACTTTGTTCTTGACCACCCGCACTCGGGTGCGGTTGCCGATGATCTCGGTGCCCATTTTGATGGACTGGATGCGGCGAATGTCTATACGCACTGAGGCGTAGAATTTGAGAGCCATGCCACCGGTGGTGGTTTCAGGATTACCAAACATGATGCCGATCTTCTGGCGGAGCTGGTTGGTAAAGATAACCGAAGTTTTGGTCTGGTGAATGGCGCCAGAGAGCTTGCGCAGGGCCTGCGACATCAGGCGGGCCTGCATACCCATGGTAGCATCGCCCATATCGCCTTCGATCTCTGAGCGGGGCACCAACGCAGCCACCGAGTCAATTACCACCACATCTACCGCCCCGGAGCGTACCAGAGTCTCGGCGATTTCCAGGGCCTGTTCGCCAGTATCAGGTTGCGAAACCAATAAATCATCAATGTTGACCCCAATGCGGGAGGCATAAGACGGGTCCAGGGCGTGCTCCATATCCACGTAAGCGGCCACGCCGCCCAGCTTCTGAGCCTCGGCCACGATGTGCAGGCACAGGGTGGTCTTGCCGGAAGACTCGGGGCCGTAGATCTCGGTGATGCGGCCGCGAGGGATGCCGCCTACGCCCAAGGCAATATCTACAGACAGCGAGCCGGTGGGAATGGCTTCCACCGCCAGGTGTGTCGATTCGCCCATGAGCATGATCGAACCTTCGCCATAGCGCTTGACGATATCGCCAAGTGCTTTTTCGAGAACCGCCCGCCGGGCGTCATCCATATTTTGGGAAGGAGTTGAGGGTTTTTGAGCCATGCTTTTTGCTCCTATTGGTCGAGTTTAATGATACTATATCGCAATTATTCTTTCTTGGGTAGCAAGAATAGAATATACTAATTATAGTACATTTGTTCAAATGGTCAAGTCGATTTTGATGGTATTTGGTTTTTCTCAACACCTTTGCAGTCCGGCTGTGAGACTGGTACAATCTTTACATCTTTTGGCCTTTTTTCTGGCTTCTTTGGTTGGAAGGAATCATACAATGCAAGTATCCACATTATTTGGCCGCAAAAAGCCAACCTTCAGCTTTGAATTTTTCCCTCCAAAGACGCCCAAAGCGTCTGAGGAGTTGTTTAACACCATACGCGACCTGATTCCCCTGGCACCTTCCTATGTCAGCATTACCTATGGTGCGGGCGGATCCACCCGTGACCTGACCCACGAACTTGTGCTGCGCCTGCGCAACGAAACCCGCCTGACGGTGGTTTCGCACTTGACCTGTGTGGATGCAGCCCGGGCAGAGATCGCCGATATCCTGGACCGCTATCACCGCAACGGCATCGAAAACATCATGGCCCTGCGCGGCGACCCTCCCCAGGGTCAAAAAGAATTTCACAGACCACAAGACGGGTTCGCCTATGCCGCCGAGCTGGTGGCTTATATCCGCAAGGAATACCCGCATATGTGCATCGGCGTGGCCGGTTACCCGGAGGGCCATCCCGAGACCCCCAACCGCCTGAAAGAGATGGACCATCTCAAGGCCAAGGTGGATGCCGGAGCGGACTACATCTGCACCCAGTTGTTCTTCAGTAATCGGGACTTTTTCGACTTTCGCGACCGTTGCATTCTGGCAGGGATCAATGTGCCCGTGATTGCCGGCATTATGCCCATCACCTCACTGAGCAGCATGCAGCGCATGGCCGACCTGGCCAAAGGCGCACGCTACCCGGCCCGCCTGTTGAAAGCCCTGGCGCGGGCCGAGACCGATGCCGATGTGGAACGTGTCGGCACACATTGGGCCACCGAGCAAGTGTTGGATCTGCTGGACCGCGGCGTGGATGGTGTGCATTTCTACACCCTCAACAAATCACGCACCACCCTCTCCATCTATGAAACACTGTGCCTGTCCTGCTGATCCTTTGCTGCCTGAAATTGGTTGTTAACATTTTATTAATAGGGGCTTATGCTAGTTGAAAATGATTGACAAAAAATCCTCTGATTGGTAAGAATGGGTCACCACAACACAATCTTGCCAAACGGAGGACACTCTG
>JAGVAB010000114.1 GCA_020060485.1 Anaerolineales bacterium | reverse complement strand
TTGAGCAGCGGCTTCGCCGCTGCTCAACACCGCACGTTTCTTTTCCTCCCCCGGCCTATGAAGTCTGATCTACAAATCCAATCCGTGCCGGGGGAGGAAACCATTATCATCAGCATTTTGCATCTACTTTGATCTGGATGACCTTCACTGTTTTGGAAAATCGCAAATGTCAAGCTTTCTTGAGAATGCCATGCGCCAGAAGGGATTTATCCTTGTTGCCCGGACAAATCCCCAATATAATAAGGAAGGAAATCAAGTCATACATACCCTGCCACAAATCAGTCAGCGGGGCTGAAGGAATATGCAAAATTTTAAGTCGCAAAAATCACGCGTTTGCTGCACCCAGCCGATCAACGGCCATACCCTTTCAATGGTATTGGCTATTCTTCTGTTCACACTCAATATCCTGTCCCCTGCCACGAACATCCAGGCGCAAACCAGCACACCGCCCGACCCGGAACCGGTGATGGTCGGCGACCTGCACGAAGGCGCGGCCAGCTCCACCCCGCGCTATATGACCGCCATCGGCTCAACCGTTTTCTTCCGCGCTGACGACGGCCAGTACGGCCTGGAGATCTGGCGCAGCAACCCGCCCTATGACATCGCCAGCACCTGGCGCGTCACCGACATCAACCCCGGCGTGGGCAGCGCCTGGCCGGAGTATCTGACCGTCCTGGACGGCATCCTCTTCTTCCAGGCCAATGACGGTAACCGCGGCAAGGAACTGTGGAAACTGGAGCCGCCCTATGTTCAGGCACAATTGGTAGCCGACATCCAGTACGGCGCCGGCGGCTCTGACCCTGCCTATCTGGTCACTATCGGCAATGCAGTCTTCTTCACCGCCGATGACGGCAAGAGCGGCACCGAAATCTGGAAGACCCAGCCGCCCTACACCAGCGCTCAACTGGTGGCCGACGTACGCAGCGGCTCTGGCACTTCTCACCCGCGCGACCTGACGACCATCGGCTGGACCCTGTTCTTCACTGCCGACGATAGCAGCGGCCGTGAACTGTGGAAAAGCGAACCGCCCTACATCCAGTCCAGCACTTCAATGGTCAAGCGCATCTTCCCCGGTGGCAACGCCGACCCGCAGGAACTGACCAGGGTGAGCAACAAGCTCTTCTTCACAGCAAATGACCTGGACAGCGGCAAAGAGCTTTGGATCAGTGAACCGCCTTACAATCAATGGAGCACCTACCGCGCCAACGAAATTGACCGCCCCTACCCTTCCATGCCCTACGACCTGGAAGCCGTAGGCGAGACCCTGTTCTTCACCGCCAGCATGGGCGGCAGCGGCTTTGAATTGCGCAAGGTGGATCCGCCCTACACCAGTACCTATGTCTCCCGCGTGGCAGACATCTACCCCGGAATGACAAGCTCATCACCCGACCAGAAACTGGCCGTGGGCAATACCCTCTTCTTCACCGCCAATGATGGTACAAATGGCGTGGAATTGTGGATGAGCCAGCCGCCCTACAATGGTGTTGAGTTGGTAAAAGATATCAACCCCGGCCCAGGCAATGGCAGCGTCGCCAATCTGACCGCCATGGGCACCACCCTGTTCTTCACCGCCAATGACGGCAGTTTCGGCAACGAACTGTGGCGTTCAGTGCCCCCGTATAATGAAGACAGCACCGAGCGCATCTCCAATATCCACCGCAGCGGCAGCACCAACCCCGACGAGCTGACCGTGGTTGGCCGCACCTTGCTTTTCAACGCCTATAACTCGGATTATGGCATTGAACTTTGGAAATTCAGCCTGGACTACGGCTTGCCGCGCACCGGCTTTGCCCCCGGCATCGTCACCCGCCTGCCTGCGCAGCCACAGTCTTTCGCCTACCAGAGCATGAACAGCATGACTCTGGAGATACCTGCCCTGGGCATGCAGACCCCGCTGGTGGGTGTGCCCATTGCCGACGATGGCTGGAATTTGACCTGGCTGGGCAGCCAGGCCGGTTACCTGACCGACACTGCCTTCCCCACCCTGCCCGGCAACACCGCCATCACCGGCCACGCCTACCTGGCGGATGGCACCCCCGGCCCCTTTGCAGCATTGGAACAAATGCGCTGGGGTGATCAGGTGATCCTGCACGCCTGGGGCCAGCGCTATATCTACGAAGTGCGCACTGTGCAGCAGGTGGCAGCCAACGACCTGAGCGTTCTGGGCCACAAGGATCTGGACTGGGTCACCCTCATCACCTGCAAGGGCTACGATGAAGCCAGCGGCGCGTATCAATGGCGCACCGCTGTACAGGCCGTCCTGGTGCGGGTGGAGCCCCAATTCTAAACTATACCATGACCATATACGGGAAAAATCGGGGTTATCCGCATGATGGATAACCCGATCTTAAAATTTCATTAACTGTGTAAAACAGCCATCCAATGTATAATATCAATTGGTAGATTTATCCAAGTATATTCATTTTGTAAAGAAAAGAAACTTATGAAAGAAACTCAACAAGTAAAAAACTATATCTGCGACATGGACGGCGTTTTGATCAGCGGCGACATGATGATCCCCGGCGCTGATGCCTTCATCGACCGCTTGAAAAAAGCCGGTGCAAAATTTTTAGTGCTGACCAATAATCCCATCCACACCCCGCGCGATCTGTCTCACAGACTGGCGGCCCTCGGCCTGGAAATGCCTGAAGAGCAGATCTTCACCTCGGCCATTGCCACCGCCCGTTTCCTGCGCCGGCAGCGCCCCAACGGCACCGCCTTTGTCATTGGCGAAAGCGGCCTGACCACCGCCATTCATGAAGCAGGCTACGTCATCACCGACCAGAACCCCGAATACGTCGTCCTGGGCGAGACCAACACTTACAGCCTGGACATGATCACCAAAGCTGTGCGTCTGATCTCCACCGGCGCGCGCTTCATTGCCACCAATCCAGATGCCTCCGGCCCCGGCGTGGGCGGCCTGGTGCCAGCCTGCGGGGCAGTGGCAGCCATGATCGAAAAAGCCACCGGCATCAGCCCGCTTTTCATTGGCAAGCCCAACCCGCTAATGATGCGTACTGCCCTCAACTACCTGGGCGCCCATTCCGAGAACACGGTCATGATTGGCGACCGAATGGACACCGACATTATCACCGGTGTGCAAAGCGGCATGGAGACCATCCTCGTCCTTTCGGGAGTTACCAAGCGCGAGGAAGTGGAAAAATTCCCCTACGTTCCCACCCACATCTACAAATCCGTGGCCGAGATCATGCCCTGAGGCTGACAAACAGACCATAGCCAGCGTAAATCCAGACGCCCGCAGGGAAAACCCTGCGGGCGTCTGGCTCTTCTGGTCAAGGAATTGGCTGACAACTTACCAGGTCGCCCGGCGCGGCCTGCCCCAACCATCCAGCCGCACCTGGTTTGGTGCATCCGTCCAGATGCCGGAAATGCTTGCCTGGCATTTGGGGCACTTGCCTTCGGCAGTCAGGTGATATTCACTAATGCGGTATCCCTGCCGTTCCACCAAAAGCTGACGGCACGCTGGGCAATAGGTGTTTTCCAGCGAACCCACCCGTCCCGGCAAATTGCCGGCATACACAAAATGCAAACCGGCTTCCTCGCCGATCTCGGCAGCCTGCTGCAAGGTGGCAGCCGGCGTGAACCCGCGATCTGTCATTTTGTAATCCGGGTGAAAGGCAGTTACATGCCAGGGGATATCCCTGGAAACGGAAGCCAGAAAACGGGAAGTTTCCCACAGCTCATCCGCACTGTCATTGAAATCAGGAATGACCAGGGTGACCACCTCCACCCACAGGCCCATATCCACTGCCCGGCGGATGGTATCCAGCACCACTTCCAACTTGCCGCCCAGGTGGCGGTATTGCTCGGCCTGCATGGTTTTCAAGTCAACCTTCAAACCATCCAGAAAAGGCCGCAGATGGTCCAGTGTTTCAGGCGTGGCATAGCCGTTGGAGACAAAGCCGCATTTCAGACCGGCTTGTTTGGCCTGTTTAAAAATGGCCGCTGCCCATTCGGTGGTGATCACCGGCTCGTTATAGGAAGAAATGACTGCCTGGGCCGAAGTTTTGACGGCATAGGCCACAATTTCTTCGGGGCTGATCTTTTGCAGATTGTAAGGACTGAAATGTGCCACCGGATCACACAGGGCTTGCGAGCTGATCCAGTTCTGACAGAAGTCGCAGTGGAAATTGCAGCCCACCATGCCAAAGGTCAGCGCGTCACTGCCCGGCAAAAAGTGAGCAAACGGCTTTTTTTCGATCGGGTCAGTTTGCGCCCCTGCCACATACCCCCAGGGCACCTGCAATGTGCCTTCCCGGTTGAAACGCACCTGACAAATGCCGCGTTGGCCGGGTTTTAGCGTGCAACGGTGTCCGCAGGCCAGACAGCGAACTTTCTGGTCATCCAGTTTTTCTGCCAATGTGCCGGCGACTGTCATGCCATCGATCACATCTGCCAGCCTGGTCATTTTTTTGCATCCTCGCTGCCGTTCGTAACGCCCACGATCGCCGCAAGAGCAGGAGCGATAGCCAATTTTTTCTTGCCCACCACCACGGTTAAGGGGCCCTCAAATGGCGCCACATCCTGGATCAACACCTCCTGGCCGGGCACCAGCCCCAGATTGCGCAGATAACGCAAACGCTCGCTGTCCTCGGTGTCCAGCGCCTGGATCACCACCGGCTTGCCAACTGGCGTTTCGGACAGAAGCCGGTAATGACGCGGGATCATGCGCCCCTCGCGATCAGGGATCGGGTTGCCCAAAGGGTCAATCTGGGGAAACCCAAGGATCTCTTCAAAGCGATTGATCAGCCGGTCCGAAACAGCATGCTCCAGATGACAGGCTTCTTCATAGATCTCATCCAGTTCGTAACCAACTTTTTCCACCAGAAAAGCGCTCACCAAGCGGTGCTTGCGCAGCACATTCAAGGCCACCTTCTTGCCTTTGGGCGTCAGCATCACCCCTTCCCGCCATTCATGGATCAGATAATCCTGCTCTGCCAGGGCCTTGATCTTTTCGGAGACACTGGCCGGGCTGACCCCCAATGCCGCCGCCAGGCCGCTGGTGGAAGCATACGGTTCACGCTGTGTCAGGCGGAAAATGGCTTTCAAATACATTTCGGTTGATTCAGTCAGCATCCAGGTCACTCCTGTACCAAAGGACAGCCAATCCCAAGGATTCGCAAATCCATCATATTTGTATAAGGAAGTCCTATTGAGGCCATTAGGCATTCCTAAACAATTGGATTGTACCATACATAGGCCGGATTGTTAAAGTGGGGTTCTTTGGGAAGTAGCGTGATGCATTGCAGGGGTAGGGGTGCCTTTGGTGCGAAGCCCAAAGACACCCCCACCAAACTCCTTTTCCACGGCAAATCCCAGAGACTCTAAAGTGGTAATGTTTTCCAACCGCACAAAAAAGAGGTAAAATTATCGTGCGAATTACAAATTATTGGGGTTTTATGCAACTTTAGCATCCAGCCTTTACATACGGGCAGTCCAATGATCTCGCTTTTCATTACGGAGCAATGTTCCAGAGCAGGCAGCCTGGAGCATGCTGGAGAAAATAGGCACATTTGATGCAAAGTACTGTCATTTCTTTAACCCAGTGGTCGCTGCTCACCGCTATTGTGATGAATTGTGTGGTGGGGTATTTCATTCTTAAAGGCAGAAGCAGAGAAGGAATGCCTGGCCTTGGATTTTTGCTGGCTGGCGCAGTCATCTGGGATCTGGCCGCTGCCCTGACCATCATCTCCGCATCTCCACTGGTGATCCATTGGGCCATCAAGGTGCAATACCTGGCTGCTGCAGTGGCTGCCACCTCGATGCTGGCATTCTCCCTGCAGTATTCCGGGCGCTGGAAGCTGAATCCCCGTTTCCAGATCGCCCTGCTGGCATTTCCCCTTTTCAGTCAGGTTGCACTCATTCTCAGTAATCCAGGCCATCAACTGCTCTGGCAAACCGGCACACCGCCGCTCACATCACCTGGAACACCAGGGCCGTTGCTCCCCGCTTTATACGCCATAAATGCCTTAATGACCTGGGCAGGCGCCGCCCTGCTGATGCACACTGCCCTCACCTGTTCCCCCATGTACCGCTGGCAGGCACGCCTGGCCCTGGCCGGCATTTCTTTCCCTTTGTTGGCCTCTTTTCTCGAGTTTCTTTTCTGCCAAACCGTACAAAGGCCTTGTTATTTACTGCCAATGATGATCACTGGCACGGTCTTTCTGTGGTATTTTGCCAGTTTTCGACTGCATACTCCGAGATATCATGAAAACCGGGAATTTGACCTGCTGCAAACCCTGGATGACAGCATTCTGATCCTGAATAACAAAGGCAATGTGGTTTATTTTAATCCGGCTTTTCAAACCCGCTTTGGATTTTCCTGGCCGAAGATCCTTGGCAAACCAGCGGCGGATATGATCCCGGAATTACAGGATTTGCTATCATCTTTCTGTACGCCGGATCCGCCCATGCGCGAGATTGCCAGGGGTGAACATCATTACCAGGTCAAAGTACAGGATTTCATCAACATAGCAGGCGAATGCGAAGGCCGGTTCATCATTTTTGTGGACATCACCAAACGCTGGCTGGCCGAAATGGCCATCAAATCAAAAGAGTTGAAATACCGGGAGATCGTTGAATATCAAAGCGATCTGATCACCGTCTGGCAGCTTGACACCACTCTGGACTTTGTCAACGAAGCCTATTGCCGTTATTTTGAGAAGCCGGCTGAAGAATTGATCGGGCGGCCGTTCCTGCCAGACCGGCTGCCGGAAACCCAGGCTGTGATCCAGAATGCCATCAACCGCCTGGTGGCCGGGGAAGAATCGGTTCTCACCGAAGAATTATCATACTCGCTTGGCCATGAAAAACGCTGGACACAGTGGACTTACCTGCCGATCAAGGAAAATGACAGGCTGGTCGCCATCCAGTCCGTTGGTCGAGACATCACTGACCGGATACGCGCCGAACAGGCAGAGCGCACTGCCCGTGAAATTGCTGAAACCCTGCGCAGCATTGGCACAGAATTGACCCGCACGCTCGACACGGAAAAGATCATGAACAAAATGCTGGATTTGATCGCACCAATCATTCCGTTCGACTCTGCCAATTTCCTTGTGGTAGAAGGTGATCTGGCGATTGCTGCCCGCGGCCGCGGCTATGACCAATATGGCCCGCTGGCTGTTGCTTCTGCCAACAGCGTCACCTTCAAGATTGATGAAGTCGAAAACCTGCGCTGGATGATTGAGAACAAACAAGCCTTGCAAATTTCAAATGTTCAACAAGATCATAATTGGATCCCGATCGCAGGCCTGGAAATGATCCAGAGTTGGATCGGTGCGCCAGTCTTTGTGAATGATACCATTTTCGGATTTTTTAGTCTGGACAGCTCGCGTCCCAATCAATATACCGATGACCACATACGCTATCTAAACATCTTTGCCAGACAAATAGGGATGGCGCTCGAAAATGCCCAATTGTTTGAAACCTCCCAAAAACGTGCCAGAGAAGCCGAAACACTGCGTGAAGTAGCGATGACTGTCAACCTTTCCCTCACCCAGGAAGAGATCTTTGCCCTCATTCTGGAACAGTTGGAACGCGTAGTGCCCTATGACAGTGCCGCTATTCTCCTCAAAGATGAAAATGGCACCCATATCGTGGGCGGGCGCGGGTTTAAAGATCTGAACGCGGTGCTGGGCATCCATTTTCCCAATGATGTAACCACGCCGAATACGGCTGTGGTTGAAACAAAGAAAACAATCATCATCGAAGATGCGCCTTTGCAATATGAGGAATTTTCAAAACCGCCGCACCGCGGCATCCGCGGCTGGCTGGGGGTACCATTGACCATCCAGGACAAGGTGATCGGCCTGCTGGCCGTGGACAGCAAAAAGACCGGCAACTTCAATGAAGAACATGCCCGCCTGGCGGCGGCCTTTGCCAGCCAGGTTGCCATGACCATTGAGAATGCGCGTCTGTTCCAGGAAACCCAGCGCCTGTCGATCACTGACCCGCTCACCGGCTCATACAATCGCCGCTTTTTCTTCGATCAGGTTGCCCGCGAGAAAGACCGCAGCAAACGGTTTGACCGCCCGCTGGCGATCATCCTGCTCGACCTGGATCATTTCAAGCTGGTCAATGACCGCTATGGTCACCGGGTGGGCGATCAGGTGCTGGTCAGTCTGGTGCAGAGCATCCAGACCCAAATGCGCACCATGGACATCCTTGGCCGCTATGGCGGCGAGGAATTTGCCGTGCTGCTGCCGGAAACATCCACCGAAGAAGCCAAAGCCGCCGCTGAACGCATCCGCACCATTATTGAAGAAAAACTGATCGAAACGGAGAAGGTGGATCTGCATATCACGGCCAGCCTGGGCGTGGTTATCCATGAACCGCAGGAAGAGATCACCATCGATGAGTTGATCGACCGCGCAGACCGGGCGATGTATGCCGCCAAACGCGCAGGGCGTAACCAGGTACACTTGTGGAAGCATACCGACTGATACGCCGCCCATAAACTACCCTCATTCTGAGGGAACCTTTTTCCTTCTTTAAACGTCAATATTCTGAAACAGTATCTCGTATTTTCAGCCCGGCCTTATACAGGCGTGCTGATGGCCGGGCAATCAACCTGGCCACAGGTAGGATGGCGGCGTAGGCCACCTGGCGGATTTTTGTTGAGTTAACCGAATTCACAGGTACAACCCAACCGGAATCTTGTATAATGAAAATACGATGATGAACATAGATCATAAAACAAATGGGGGCGACTTAACGATGAGGTCGCTCGACTAAATCGCTTCGCGACCCCCGAACACAATTGCCGTATTAATAGATAGAAAGCCTGCCCCTGGTGTTTGCCTGCACGCCGCTCGCTCATCAGGTTGGAACTGCTTTACAGGTCTGTTTGACAAAGTTTGCGTTAAGGAGGTAGATTATGGCATTGATTGTATACCTGACCATCGCCCTGGTTGGAATGATGTTCTTTGCCCTCAGCCTGGCTGGCCTGGGGTCCGAACAGTAACAGGTGCAACTATATGACAAGCGATTACGCTGATTGTATTCCTCCCTCCCGATAGCGGCAGGCAGCCACAGACCAGGCTATCGGGAGGTTTTTGTTTAACCTCCCATTGAAGTTTCGACGAAAACATCAATCCTTTTTCAGATATCGGCTGTAATTTTCCTCTGGATTCGCGCCTTCATTGACCAATTCTCGGACCAGTTTTATACTTACCCAAGCGGGTTTAGTGGAATTTCCAAATCTAAAACACAATCAGTTGGTCATACGGGATGTAAAGCATATCAATCCTGGTGTTTGTGTTTAGAAATCTCCCCCGCCGGCTTTTATTCCCCAACACACTTAAACATTGGAAAGGTTGCAAAATATGAAGAAACTCGCTCTACTCATGGTTGCATTGGTATTTGTTCTTTCCGCTTGCAGCACGCCAGCTGCGCCAGCGCCTGAGCCAACTGCCCCACCTGCTCCCACGGATACACCTGTTCCCCCGCCAACTGCGACCCCCCTCCCGCCCACGGCAACCCCGGAGCCCAGCCCAACCCCCGACCCGCTGCTGTTCAGGGATGATTTTGAAGGTTCGTTTGACGAAAACTGGCAATGGGTGCGTGAAAACCCCAAGGCATGGAGCCTGACCAATAATCCAGGTTGGCTGGAAATCCTGACCCGCGCCGGTTCCGTCGGCAATGGAAATTTGGACAATCTGTTCTTGCGCCAGGCTCCTGAAGGAAATTTTGAGCTTGAGACCATCCTGAAATTCAAGCCGATAAGCGACTATCAAATTGCCGGTTTACTGATCTATGAAAGTGCGGCTAATTTCGTTCAGTTTGGCCGGGCATTTTGCGATGCTCCCCAATGCGCAAATGACGGCTTTTACATGGATATGGTGGTTGGCGGATCGATGACCCCGGAAAATTTTGCGGTTTCTGCTCCTGCCACAGACACTGTCTATTTGCGCTTGCGGCGTGAAGGAAATACGTATACCACCTATACCAGCCAGGATGGCCAGCAATGGAAATTGATCGGCGCTCACCAGAGCCAGATGAAACCCATGTTTGTTGGTCTTGTCGCCGGCCAGGGGTATGCAGGATCACAGCCTGCACAGTTTGACTATTTCGTCATCAACGCCTTGCCTTGATTTGAAAAATCCTTGACCAGGTTCCTGAACATCCATGGAGCAGGAGCTGTACAGCTCCTGCTCCGCTTTCCCAATCTCACCCCCCGGGCACCAGCAGATAGCCCGCATTCAAAGCCGCGAACTCGGCCGCATAATCATCGTTGTAAAACAGGAACACAAGCTGAATTTGTTTTGTGTCCAGCGGCATGTGCTGCTGCACCAAAACCGCATGCCCATAATGCGAGCAGACAGCGTTCATTTTTGCCTGAACAAGCAGTTTCCTGGCAAACTTGTACAGCCAATAACAGGCTGCACAGACCGCGGCCAGCAGGCCAAAGGCGAGGAAATACCCCAGGGGAGTATCTTCCACCAGGCCATTGAGAAAGAGCACAAAGCCAACTCCTGTATACAGGATAATTCCGGTCAGGATCACCAGAAGAGGCAGGCGGGAGGCATTTCTGGTGTGCACCAGACAGCTGCCACAATAAGGCACCTGCCACTGCAACTGCGCCGCCTTGTTCTCAAGCATGGGCACGTTGTGCTGCAAGACATGGTGGTCTGACGGATGACTTTTGCGGCAGCAGGCGCATTCCTGCGGCCATTGCAGTTCGGGCAATACGAGGACTGTCTCAAAGGGAGCTTTCGGGTCCGCCTGGGGCTGAAAAGGCAGCTTTAGATCCACTCGTCTCATGCCACTCCTCCTTACCGTCACATCGCCTGCACGTCCCCTGCCATTAACAGTATTGTAGGACATTTTCCTGAAAAACGGCATGCCAATTCTTCGCCCACTTTGATCCCGCCCATGCTACAATCCTCAGAGAAGCAATGATCTTTCACCCCGCACGGTCAAAGGAGAATGAACATGCAGCCTGTTCTGGCAAGATGCGGCTATCGCTGCGACTTATGTCTGGCCTACCAGCCCAATGTGCAAAAAGATCCATCCAGCCAGCAAGTACTGAGCGATGGATGGTACAAGTATTTTGGTTTTCGCATTCCGCCGGAGCAAATCCTGTGTGACGGCTGCCTGAGTGCGGATTCCAAAACCATCGACCAGAACTGCCTGGTCCGGCCCTGTGTCATCGCCAAAGGGTTGAATAATTGCGCCGGGTGCGAGGACTATGCCTGCGAGAATCTGGGAGACCGCCTGGTGGTTTATGAAGAAATGGCCGCCAGGTTTGCCGATCCCATCCCGCAGGAAGATCGCCGGCTTTTCATTCTGCCCTACGAGAACAAGCAGCGCCTGGAAAAGTTAAGAGCCACGAACCGGTAAATCTATACGCATAAAATGCAGGGGCGAACAAATCTCCAAACACAAAATCCCTGTCATTCCCACCTGCCCGTGCTACAATTGCCCTATGGAATGGAACGTGACCGGCCATGAGTGGGCCGCCCAACTCTTGCAGCAGCATATTGCCACCGGGCAGGTGCGGCATGCCTACCTGTTCACCGGCCCGCCCGGCGTGGGACGCCGCACCCTGGCCCTGCGCTTTGCCCAGGCATTGAACTGCACCCAGCCGCCCGCTCCTGGCGAGCCGTGCGGCGCCTGCCGTATCTGCACCCAAATGGAACGCATGCAGCAAGCCGACCTTTCCATCGTGCAGGCTGAGGAATCAGGCAGCATGGTCAAGGTGGATCAGGTGCGCGACCTCCAGCACAGTCTGTCGCTGATGCCTTATGAAGCCCGTTACCGGGTGGCCCTGCTGTTAAACTTTCAGGATGCCAACGACAATGCCCAAAATGCCCTGCTGAAAACCCTGGAAGAAGCCCCGGCAAGGGTCATCCTGCTGGCCACAGCAGACGCGGCCGAGAATCTGCTGCCGACCATCGTCTCGCGCTGCGAGGTGCTGCGCCTGCGCCCCATGCCTGTCCAGCACTTGCAAGAGGCGCTGCAAACCCGTTGGTCTGTACCCCCGGAAAAAGCCCGCCATCTGGCGCATCTTTCCAGCGGACGGTTGGGATACGCCCTGCGCCTGCATGAAGACCAGGACCTGCTCGAACAACGCCACCAGTGGCTAGCCGAGATGCTGCAACTGCTCGGCTCCAATCGCCGCCAGCGCTTCACCTATGCCGCCCAGTTCAGCGGCAAGGCCAAAAAGACCATCGAGAAGGCCGAGCAGCGCAAAATCTTCCGGACCTGGCTGACCCTGTGGCGGGACGTGATGCTGGCCTCCTCCGGCGCAGACCTGCCGCTGATCAACCTGCAACAGGCCGCCCAGATCCAGCAGATGGCCGCCGCTCTGGGCTGGCAGACAGCCAGCGAACAAACCGCCAACCTGGAACGGACGCTCGACTTGCTGGAACGCAACGTCAATCGCCAACTCCTGGCCGAAGTGGTGCTGCTGGATTGGCCGCGGTTAACTTTGTCGTAATACGCAAAGCCCGTACGCTTCTACAGGCTCAGCGTACGGGCATTCTGAAGCTGACCGATACCTCGACCCCACATGGGGGCAGATGCAAGCCCGGTATGCGGTTTGACATTACCCGATGGCCGCCTTTAACTGCCGCGCCATTTCCCCAAAGTGGGCCGTGTAGCGCATCTCGTCACAGCGCGGGCGCGGCAGCTTGACCGTCAGATCCAGGCACACCCGCCCCGGACGCGGGGTCAGCACCAGCACCCGGTCGGAAAGCAGCAAGGCTTCCGAGATGGAATGGGTCACCATCAGCACCGTCTGGCGGCGCGCTTCCCAGATGCGCAGCAATTCCTGCCACATCTGCTCACGGGTCAGGGCATCCAGCGCGCCGAAGGGTTCATCCAAAAGCAGCAGGTCTGGCTGCTGGATGAGGGCGCGGGCAATGGCCACACGCTGGGCCATGCCGCCCGAAAGCCCACTCGGCCAATTGTCCTCAAAACCCTCCAGTCCCACCAGGCGCACCAATTCCTGCGCTCGCTCAATACACTCAGCCGAAGGCGTACCTTCCAACTCCAGCGGCAGGGTAATGTTCTCCAACACCGTGCGCCATGGCATCAGATTGGCAGTCTGGAAAACAAAACCGATGCGCGGCCGCACGCCCTGAACAAAACGTATCTCGCCGCCCGTCAAGGGCTGCAATCCGGCAATCACGTTCAACAAGGTGCTCTTGCCGCTGCCGGAAGGCCCCAGCAGGCACACGAACTCCTGCGGGCGCACGGCAAAGCTGACCCCTGCCAGGGCATTCAGTTTGCCGTTCTCGTCCAGAAAGGTGACCGACAGATGCTTTGCTTCCAGAAATTTTTCCATCTCGTGCGTCATTTATTTCCCCGGAAGAAACTCGTTGCTGAAGGCCTGCTCCAACTCCAGCGGTTTGCTGAGCAGGCCCATTTCCAGCAGCAGGGCTTGCATGTTTTCCCAGCCCTCCCTGTCCGACATGCCGCTGCCGCCCTGTGACCAGAGTTTGATCGATTCGGCCAGCACCTGTTTCTGCACCTCGGCCACCTGCTCCAGATTCTCCACGTACTTCGTGCTGATCTCGAATGCCTGCTGCGGGTCGGCCTGGGCCGTGCGCAGACCCTGCAGGGTAGCCGCAACCATCGCCCGCACCAGCTCCGGGTGCTCGCGCATGGTCTGCTCGTTGGTGATCAAACCGTTGCCCACCAGATGCACATGATCCGAGACCGGAATGAGATGCACCGTGTAACCCTGGGCGGCAAGCTGCACCGGCTCGTTGGCCACATACACCACAATGGCATCTTCCTTGCCGGTAACCAGCATTTCCACCTGGCTGTAGCCGATCGTGTCCAGGCTGATGTCCTGCTCGCGCAGATCGCCCGCCTGCAGCAGGGCGCGTAAACCGATATAGCTGGCCCCCGAAAGCATCGGGATGCCAACCTTGCGGCCCTTCAAATCCGCCAGGCTTTCGATGCCGCTCTCTGCCAGGGAGGCAATGCCCACCGGGTATTCTTCATACCAGGCCAGCACATACACCACTGGCAAGCCCTGCTCGCGGGCCAGCAGCACCTGTTCACCGGAAGCAATGGCAAATTGCAACTGGTTGGCCCCCACCAGCGCCACCGCGTCCACCTCGTAGCTGTAATCGAGGGTTACTTCCAGACCGGCGTCGCGGTAATAACCCTGATGCATGGCCACATACAGCGGCGCAAACTGCACATTGGGGATGTACCCCACCGGCAGGCGCACCTGGGTCAGTGCGCCCGGTTGGGCAGCCGCCGGGGCGCAGCCTGTTGCCAATAGAATGATAATAATGCCGATCAAAAATCCCTTTTTCATCCTAAACTCCTTCGTGGTGTCCGTTCTGCCGCCAGCGCAGCAGGCGTTTCTCCGCCAGGATCACCAATCCATATAAACTGAGCGCCATCACTACCAGCGCAAAAATGGTCACAAACACCAGGGCGGTATCATACTGGCCGCGGCCCACGCTGATCAGGAAACCCAGGCCGCGATCGGCGCCGATGAACTCACCCACCACCGCCCCGGTCACCGACAGGGTGGCCCCCACCCGCAGACCACCCAGGATCACCGGCAGAGCAGCCGGCAGCTCCAGATGGCGCAGGGTCTGCCAGGGCGTGGCCTGCATGGCGCGCATCAGGTTGCGCAGGTTCTTTGGCACAGCCTGCAAACCAACCAGGGTATTGATCAGGATCGGGAAGAACACGATTAGCGCGCACACCAGCACCTTGGAGAACATGCCCGGCCCGAACCAGATCACCAGCAGCGGCGCCACCGCCACCACCGGAATGGCCTGGCTGGCCACCAGATAGGGCGAGACCAACTGCTCGACCAGGCGCGAGCGCGCCAGCAAGTAGCCCAGCACAGTGGCCACGATACTGCCCGCCAGCAGGCCCAGCAGCACCTCCAGCAGGGTGACGCCGGCATGATACAGCAGGCTGCCGTCACGCAAAGCCTGCCAGCCGCGCGCCGCCACCCGCTCCGGCGAGGGCAGGATGAAGGCTGGCAAATTCCCCAGGCGCACAGCCAGACTCCAGGCTGCCAGCGCCGCGCCAGCCGAGATCACCAGCAGCCAGCGCCGGTAGCGCTGAACAGGCTGCTGGATGCTTTCAATGGTTTTGTGCGGTGTCAATCGTTGGTCCATATGTGTCCTGTCAATACAGAGCGCAGCGACAAAGTCATCTCCAATTCCTTTCGGGCACAGTCAGCCGCTGTGCAGCCTGAACACAACCGACAACTTTACTCACCGGTATTTTCGTAATTTATTGTAGTAACCACTTTAGTGGTTGTCTCAGCAAGCTGTAACGACTTCCTCGCCTGGTTGGCTATCCTCACTTCGTCCATTTACCCTCTCCCCTGACCCCTCTCCCAGGTTTGGGAGAGGGGTTTGGGGTGTGGGAAAAAAGACAAAAACAAAAAACCCCGAAGCATTTACTCCTCGGGGCTGGTCTTCCTGAAAAAAAAGGCCCGAAAACGCAAGCGTTCCCGGGGCGGATGGCAATAAGACATGCCATTTTCCTTCTTCTATCCGGACTGTACCGTCGACCCCGGAATTGCACCGAGTCACACGCCAAAGGCGTTCGTGGGTTGTCACCACCGATCGGGAATTGGGAGCACCGCTCCCTCACCCTGCCCCGAAGGAATATTTGATTGTGTCTGGAGTATAGTACGGGTGGAGAAAGATGTCAAGAAAGGCGCGAATTCGGGATTTGGGATCAGAAGAACCTGAACAATATCTGCACTGTCGTAACGCCTTATGAACCTTAAAAAGTAACTGCTCAACCTGTTTGATTGAAAACCAACACATGCGGCATGTGATCGCGAAATTTCAATAAAAGTGCCAGATATAGGGCTACCATAGATGGCAAATTTTGTGCCTTTAGTGGCATACACCCCATACATGCCGTCTTTGCATATATGCCTGAGCAGTTACCTGAAGAGATTTTCAATTACGATTGACAAACAAAACATTACACTATATAATATAACTTAAGTTGTATAACATAGTGTAATTTAAAGGATGATTGTATGCCGCCAAAAACGAAATTTGATAAAAATGCTGTTGTAGATGCAGCTTTAGAGGTCGCTAAAGAAAAAGGCTTTTCCGGAATCACTGCCCGCAACGTGGCAAATCGGCTTCACTCTTCGGTTGCTCCCATCTATGTCAATTTTTCTACCATTGAAGAGTTGGTAGAAGCTGTGGTTCAGCGAGTTTTTGCCATATCGGAAGAACTGCTTGCAAAACAAAAGGGACAAAGTCTGTTTGAAAACATGGGGAAAGCCAGCTTGGCTTTTGCCCGAGAGTATCCGGTATTGTTTCGGGAATTATCAATACAGCCAAATCCATATATGGCTTTGTATGAAACAATAGAAAATTCCATGATCGAGGCCCTTACAGGAGATGAGGCTTTGCAGAGTTGGACTCTTGAGGAACGTAAGCGATTGTTGTTAAAAATGCGGGCACTTCAGATAGGTCTGTCTGTCATGGTCGCCAACGGTCATGTGCCCTCATGGCTCGCTAATCAAGAGGTTGACGAGCTGCTTATGGAAGTGGGAAATGACGTATTGATAGCGCAGCAAATTAAACGAAAGGAGAATTCGTAATGAAAAAGATAGTGATTATTGGTGGAGGAGTCGCTGGATTAAGCGCAGGCATTTTTGCCCAAAAAAATGGTTTTGAAAGCATCATTCTGGAGAAACACCATACTTTAGGTGGAGAGTGTACCGGCTGGGATCGTCAGGGTTATCACATCGATGGCTGTATACATTGGTTAGTAGGCACAAAGGAAGGAACTCCTATCAAACAGCTTTGGGAAACTGTAGGTGCTTTGGATGGAGTGGATATTTATGACCCCGAGAGCTTTATAGCTGTTGAACACGACGGTGTTACTGTACACTTCTATCGTGATATTGATCGAATCAAGTCGAGCTGGTTGGAGATATCGCCGGAAGATAAAGACGCCATCGAGGAGTTTTGCAAGGACATCAGGCAGTTGCAATCCTTTTCCCTTCCAGTTGGAAAGCCAATGGATATGATGAATATCATTGAAAAGATAAAGTATTTCCTTTCAATGAAAGATGTTGGCCCGATTATGCAAAAATATGGCAAGATCAGTGTGCAGGAACTTTCCAAGAAGTTCAAGCACCCGGCATTGAGAGAAGCCATATCTTCCTTTATGCCTGAAGGAGAATACAGTGCCTCATCAGTTATTTTTCCTCTCGGAACCTTTACCGGGGGGCAATCTTCCATTCCTGTCGGGGGTTCCAAGGCCCTGGCTATGCGCATGGCGGAAAGATATCTCTCCCTGGGTGGAACCATCCAAACCTCCTGTGAAGTAGTGGATTTGGATATTGAGAAAGATACAGTAGGGCGGATAAAATGTAAGAATGGAAAATCCTTTGAAGCCGATTACGTTATTGCAGCCTGTGATGTCCAGGTAATATATGATCGGTTGCTAAAGGGACAGTATCCTGATCCAGAGTTTCAGAAAAGGTATAACAATCCTGAAGTCTATCCTTTGGCCTCAAATATCTATGTTGGAATTGGGTATGAGGGTACTATGGAAGATATTCCCCGTACCCTGAAATTTCCTGTAGAGTCACTGGATATCAATCAAAACCAGAAGCCAGTAGAGTATCTACAAATGACCCATTACGCTTACGAGCCAGACTTTGCCCCAAAGGGTCATACCGTGATAACCTTAGCCATTAATCAGTTCCAGCCGGAATTGGATGAATGGGAAGCTTTGGTAAAAGACAGGGAAGCTTACTCCCGGGAGAAAGTCCGAATAGGCGAAGCAGTAATTCAGGCAATTGAAACTCGTTTCCCACACATGACAGGGAAGCTCAAATTACTTGATGTAGCCACCCCACAAACATACGAACGGTATTGCAACGCCTACCGCGGCGCCTTCATGGGTTTTTGGCCTACCATTCCCGGAAAGCCATTGGCTCACAACGGTCATATAAAGGGTTTAGATAACATCGTCTTAAGCGGGCAGTGGCTACAACCACCAGGTGGACTCCCTGTTGCGCTGATTACTGGAAAAGACACAATCATGCGGCTTTGCAAGAAAGTAAAAAAGCCGTTTATAAGTGTCTAAAGTCAGTGTCATCCTGCCCTATCTTATGAAATGGCAACCTAAGAAACGGGAACACTCAAATATTTTAGATTTTGTCATTGCGAGAAGGGTTTCACCCGACGCGGCGATCCCCCCAAGACAGACAGGGGAATTGCTGCAACGGGGCGTCCCCGCCGGGAGTGGCTAAATGATGGGCTTATATGAACTGAAAAACATGAGCCTGATAATTGGGGAAACGCTGTTTGAGAAGTTGGCGCTTATTGAAACAAG
>JAGVAB010000071.1 GCA_020060485.1 Anaerolineales bacterium | reverse complement strand
GTGGATGTGCATATCCATAACTTGCGCCACAAGATCGAGCCGGATCCGGCCAATCCCACCCATATCCAGACTGTGTTTGGGGTGGGTTATCGCTTTCTGGAAGAAGGAGAGGTCTGATCCATGTCGCTGCGCTCGCGCCTGATCCTCTCCTTCCTGATCGTGATCGCCGGCACCAATATGGTGATCGCGGTGGCTGCCAACCGCATTATCACCGTCCGTTTCAGCGCCCTTTCGGCAGCAAACGGGGTTCTGTTGGCGCAGCGTGTGGCGCCGTTGGTGGAGCGCTACTATGAGCGCAATGGGAGTTGGGATGGAATGAGCACTCTGTTCCAGGAGGCCCGCGGCGGACAACCGCAAAATCCGCCGCCTTTTATGCAGGAGCGTCCCATGTTTGCCCAATTACCAGAGGCCTTTCGTAACCGTCTGGACTGGCATATTTCAATGGGAGAGGAGCGCCTGATCCTGGTGGATACCGACGGCCAGGTTGTGGTGGATACCCACCCTGATGAGCCGCAGGTCAAAAACCTGACAAGCCAGCTGCAAAAAGGCGTGCCCCTGCTGGTACAGGGACAGCGGGTGGGTACGCTGGTACCGACCTCAACTTTTGGCGCGTTGACCAGTATGCAGCACAGTTTCCTGCGCCAGGTGACGGTGATCATCATTGGGGTGACCATCCTTGGATCATTGATTGCGGTTGTGGTTGCTTCCCTGCTGGCGCAAAAGATTGTCGCCCCGGTGCAGTCCCTGGCGGCTGCTTCGCGCAGGGTGGCAGATGGGGATTATAACCAGCGGGTGGCTGCCAGCGGGGCGGATGAATTGACGGAAATGGCGAACTCATTTAACACCATGGCGTCAGAATTGGAACGCCAGCGCGACCTGCGGCATCGTTCCATGGCGGATCTGGCCCATGAACTGCGTACCCCTTTGTCTGTTTTGCAAATTGAACTGGAAAGCATCGAGGATGGTCTCTCCCAGCCCACACCGGAGGTGATCCAGGGACTGCAAACCGAAGTGGTGCACCTGGGGCACCTGGTGGAGGATCTGCGTACCCTGTCCTTGATGGATGCTGGCGAGCTGGAAATGGATTACCAGACGGTTGACCTGGCAGAATTGGTCAAGGAAGTGACAGGCCGTTTTCACAGCCCGGCGATGGAAAAAGGGGTGGAACTGGCGGTCAATGTTTCAAAGTCCCCGCTCCACATAACGGCAGACGACCGCCGCCTGGCACAGGTGATGATCAACCTGCTCTCCAATGCACTGCGGCATGCACCGGCCGGCGGTAGGGTGACGGTCAGCGTCAGCGAGGAGCAGGGGCAGGCACTGGTTACCGTTCAGGACAATGGTGAAGGCATTTCACCAGAAGACCTGCCGCGTATTTTTGACCGTCTTTACCGGTCAGACAATGCTCGCACCCGCAGCTCCGGCGGTTCGGGGTTGGGATTGTCGATTGCGCGTAGCCTGATTGAGGCGCATGGTGGAAAGATATGGGTGCAAAGCCAGTTGAACCAGGGCGCTGTGTTTGGTTTCACCCTTCCCTTGAAGGACGAAACATAACGGCGTGGACTTTTGTCCACGCCGTTATTCGATCAGTGGTTGATGGTCAGGAGTTGACTGTACGGGCGATGGCCCGGATATGTTCCGGACTATTGCCGCAGCAGCCGCCGATGATCTGCGCCCCTGCTGCGATCCATTGCGGGACATGCGCTCCCATTTGTTCGGGATTGACGCTGTAGGTGGGGTTGTTGTCCTCATCCAGTTCGGGCATGCCGGCGTTGGGCTTGAACCAGATGGGCAGATCGGTATTTTTACGCAGTTCTTGCAATGCGGCCAGATTCTCATCCAGGCTGCGGCCGCAGTTGATGCCCAACACAGCCACACCAAGAGGGGCAATGGCCTTTGCCATTTGAGCGGGTTTGACGCCCATCATGGTGCGTGTGCCGCGGTCATAGCTGAAAGAACACACGATGGGCAATTTGCTGACAGACTGCGCCCCTTGAATGGCAGTTGTGGCTTCATTGATATCAAACTGGGTTTCGATCACCAGCAGATCCACTCCGCCTTCTTCCAGGGCTTTTGCCTGCTTGGCAAAACTGTTCAGGGCTTCGTCAATGCCCAGCAGGCCCAGGGGCTTGAGCATTTCACCGGTAGGTCCCATCGAGCCGGCGATCAACACATCTGTGCCGGCGGCAGCCTGGCGGGCCAGACGGGCTGCCTGAAGGTTGACTTCCCGGGCTTTGCCGGTCATCCCGGTGTGAGCCAGGCGCACAGGGCTGCCCCCGAAAGTGCAGGTCAGGATGAGGTCGGATCCGGCCTCGATGAAGTCCCGGTACAACTGCTCGATCTGGTGCGGTTCTTCCAGCACCCATTGTTCGGCAGTGACCCCGCGCGGCAAACCGCGTTTTTGCAGGTTGGTGCCAGTTGCGCCATCTGAAACCAGGATGTCCCCGGCCTGCAGGCGTTCAAGAAACGTTTTGCTTGTCATCAGTTTTTCCTTTGTCCAATGATTGCGATTTGATCTTTACCTTGCTTGCTGGTGCCAGGAAAGGCATCACAATTTCTATTGTACCCGCTATCCATGGCAGCCGTCTCTATTTTTCATAGCCTTTGGGGTGCGTGTGATGCCAATCCCAGGCGCTGGTGATGATGCTTTTCAGATCAGGTGTGTGCGGTGTCCAGCCCAGGTCGGTGCGTATGCGGGCGGCATCGGCTACCAGAATGGCAGCGTCCCCGGGGCGGCGTGCTTTGACCACGGACGGGATATCATGCCCGGTCACTGCACGCGCGGTTTCGATGACTTCCTTAACCGAATAGCCAGTGCCGTTGCCCAGGTTGTAGACCATGCGCGGGCGTTCATCCAGGGCTTGCAGCGCCAGCAGATGAGCGGATGCCAGATCAATGATGTGGATATAGTCGCGAATGCAGGTGCCGTCCGGGGTGGGGTAATCATCGCCAAAGATGGTGATGTTCTCGCGTTGACCCAGGGCAACCTGCAAGACGAGCGGGATGAGGTGTGATTCGGGGCGGTGCGCCTCGCCGCGCACGGGAGGGGTTGCCCCAGCGGCATTGAAATAGCGCAGGGCGGCAAAGCGCAGACCCTTCACTTGGTGATACCATTCCAGGGCTTCTTCCACCATGTATTTGGTCTGGCCGTAAACGCTGGCCGGGCCGATCGGGTCGCTTTCGCACAAGGGAACATCCTTGCTGGCATACACCCCGGCAGTGGAGGAAAACACGAAACGCGGGACATGGTTGGCGGCTGCTGCTTCAATCAGGTTCATACTGCCGGTCACATTGTTGTGGAAGAACTTGCCGGGGTCAACCATCGATTCGCCGGCCTCGATGAAGGCGGCAAAGTGCAATACAGCATCGTAGGCTTCGGCGCGCAGCACCCGTCCCAGGGCGGCACTGTCCAGAATATCACCCTGAATGAATTTTGCCGTGCCGGGAATGGCAGCTGCATAGCCTTTCACCAGACTATCGTAGACTGTGACTGTGTGCCCGGCATCCAGTAGCTGTTGGGTGGTGACGCTGCCGATGTAGCCTGCGCCGCCTGCGACGAGTATGTTCATGAGGCCTCCAGAAAAGGACGGCCGCGGGAACGGCCGTCGAGATGCAATAATTGTAGCATTAAACACCAGAAGGAACGTCTAGCAGGTGTGATGAATGGCGCTTTCTTGCGCTACACCACACCTGCCTTAATTTTTGCACTCAGGCGCTGGCTTGCGATTTTTCCCTGGCAGCGCCAATTTTGCTTTGAACCAGCTTGCGCAGCTCATCCACCACCACCACGCTGAAACTGACCGGCAGGATCAGCAAATAATCGTTGAAGGTCAGCGGCGTCGTGCCCAGAACAATGTTCATAAAACTGGTTTGGGTGGTCAGGATTTGCAGCGTGACCGAAAGGATCACCGCGCCCAGCAGGTAGGGGTTGCTGAAAAAGTCCATCTTAAGGATCGACTTGGTGCGCGAACGTACATTGAAGGCGTTGAACACCTGGAACATGGCCAGGGTGGTAAAGACCATGGTGCGGGCGTAGATGATGCCGCCGTTATTATTGGAACGGCTGAATACAAACAGTGTACCAATTGCCATTGTGATGGCGACAAAGATGGTGTTGATCC
>JAGVAB010000123.1 GCA_020060485.1 Anaerolineales bacterium | reverse complement strand
TCATTTTGCCCTGCGTGCTCGTTTGTACCTCAAGGCTACCCGCATCGCTTTTGATGAACTTCAAGCCCTCAAGGCTGCGTAACATCAGTTCTTAATTTGAAATATGGCTGTATTGATACTGGATTGCGGTATTGAAACCTGGCAAACAAGGATGCGAGGCGTTTATGCCATTGTCAAGAAAACCATTCAGGGCGGGTTTGTTTTAGTGATCAAGTGATGGCGTGCTTATTCCTGTCTGGATCGATTTTCAAGCCAGGCCAGGAGGGTGTTGCCTACAATTTGCAGGCTTTGCGCTGAAACCTGGTCAATGTCGTCAGTGGTGGTGTGCCAGGCGGGATAATCAAAATCGATGATGTCAATTGCTGGAATACCAGCCATTAGAAAGGGTGTATGGTCATCAAGGATGCTGTAGCGCGGTTCGTTGATGAAATATTCCTGGTAGTTGAGAGCGGCGGCTTGAGCCCAGATTTCTGCGGATAGATCTGCGTCTGAATTCTTTTCCAGATAGATGTTCAAGTCTTTGTCGCCGATCATATCGACGATGACTACGGCTTGGGGAATTGACTGTAATTCCTGAACAAAGGCCGTCGAACCTAGTATCCAGTCCCAGCCGGGGATGTTGCCCTGGTCCTCGGCATCAAAGAAGACCAGCCAGGTTGTTTCCTGGGTTGGCAAAGGCATGACGCGCGCTAACTCCAGAAGTACAGCTACGCCGGAAGCGCCATCGTTAGCACCGGGTACGGGCTGGCCTCTCATAGACGGGTCGGGGTCGCGGTCTGCCCACAGGCGGGTGTCGTAGTGTGCGCCAAGGATGACCTCTGGCGGCTGTCCATGATGGGCGATCAGATTGTGAACAGTGTGCCCCTGAATTTGCAGGGTTTGCTGTTCCACTTGCCAGCCATTGGTGGTCAATTGTTGAACAATCCAGGCGCGAATGGCCCGGTGTCCGTCACTGCCGGGGTAGCGAGGCCCCAGCGATAGTTGATGAACGATATGCTGGTAGGCTTGCTGTCCGTCGAATTCCAGAGATGCAGGAGGGGTGGGCGTTGGGCTGCTGATTTGATTGCTGGCAAAAAAGCCAGGGAGATAGGATCGAGCAAACACAATGACCAGAATCAGCAGAAACACGGAAAAGATGAGCAGGCCAGGTTTTTGTGGTTTTTTCATGGCTGATTGCCTGATGTCAGGAAAGCTTCCAGATCTCGCAGGGCGCGCTCAGTGTAAGCCGCGGCGCGCTGGCGTTTACCCTTGATAGATTGTTCCAGCGGGGGCATGATGCCGAAATTTGCTTTCATGGGTTGAAAATCTTTGAGGTCGGCATGGGTAATATACTGGCATAAAGCGCCCAGCATGGTAGTGGACGGTAGTTCAAAGGGTTTCTGTCCTGTCATTATGTGGACTGCATTCAGACCGGCCAGCAGACCGGTGGCTATGTTGCCCATGTAGCCTTCCACGCCAGTGATCTGCCCGGCAAACAAAAGCTGCGGGCGGTCTTTGGCTTGCAAGGTAGGGCGCAGCAGAAATGGAGAAGCGATAAAGGTGTTGCGGTGCATCTGACCGAAGCGCACAAACTCGGCCCGTTCCAACCCCGGGATGAGGCGGAACACTTCTTTTTGGGCAGCATAAGTGAGATTGGTTTGAAATCCAACCAGGTTAAACAGGCTGGCGGCCAGGTTGTCTTGACGCAGCTGCAATACTGCATAAGGGCGCTTGCCAGTGCGAGGGTCTATCAGTCCCACAGGACGCATAGGGCCAAAGGACAGGGCATCGTGGCCGCGGCTGGCGATGATTTCAACAGGCAGGCAGCCTTCGAAGAAATCTGCAGGGCCGGCGCGCACTCCTTGTTCCAGTTTTTTTTCAAATTCATGCAGAACGATACGTGGGGCGGCAAGCAGGCTTTTGATAAAGCGATCATATTCTTCTTTGGTAAGCGGGGCGTTGATGTAATCCCCTTTGGTTTGTTGCCCGCGGTCATAGCGCGAGGCGCGGAAGGCAATATCCATGTTGATCGTATCGCCAGAGACGATGGGTGCGATGGCATCGAAAAAGAATAGGTTGTCCTGGCCGCTCCAGCGGCAAATATCTTCACCGAGGGCGGTAGAGGTCAACGGCCCCGAAGCAACAATGACCGGGCTGTCGGAGGGAATCTGCTGTACTTCCTGGCGGATGAGGTTGATGTTGGGGTGGGCGGCAATGCGGCTGGTTACCAGGTTCGCAAACTCCTCGCGATCAACTGCCAATGCACCGCCAGCAGGGACGGCGGTTTGCTCGGCGCACGCAAGCAGCATGGACCCCAAAAGGCGCAATTCTTGCTTGAGCAAGCCGGAGGCCCGGTCAGGCAAATTGGAGCCTAACGAGTTGGAGCAGACCAATTCGGCAAGCTGATCGGTCTGGTGTGCGCCAGTGGCAACGAGGGGACGCATTTCGAAAAGCTCCACTGGAATGCCATGTTGGGCAGCCTGCCAAGCGGCTTCACAACCAGCCAATCCTGCGCCGATGATTCTTATGGAAGTTTGCATTTGGTTTCCTGGAGATGATTTTTCTGATGATTCTACCACCAGCACGGACTGGTGGCAGTAAATGAGCTGAAAAAAGTGGCATAGTACTTGCAACCTTGTGGGGAACAGGCTATACTAGTTCACGTAAGGGGTATGGATATGTTTCAAATTCAATCACACGCACTTCGCCCATTAACCACAGCTCACCTGGCGCAAACCATGACGTTATTAAGCATGACGGCCGATGAGCTGCGGCAGGAGATTGAATCGGAACTCTCTACCAATCCGGCACTGGAGATGGTCGAGGAGCGCCGCTGCCCAACATGCAGCCGTTTACTGCCTTCACGCGGCATTTGCCCGACGTGCAGTTGTCCAAAGTCGGACAATGCAGACGAGCCGGTGGTGTTTATTTCGCCGCGGGAAGATTTTACCCCGCGTTCCGATCGGCGGGAAGAAGAGATGCCAGAAGTGGATCAACCTGCAATCGGTGCGGATTTGCCTACGTATGTGTTTCAACAGATTGCGCCTGAACTGGCCATTGAGGATAGATCGATTGCAGCCTTTCTACTTACCCACCTGGATGATGATGGTTTGCTGACCGTGGACCTTGAAGAAGTGGTTCGCTTTTTCCATGTGCCCCCCTCACGCGTGGAACAGGTATTGGCGCTTATTCAACGGGCAAACCCGATTGGCGTAGGAGCCAGGTCGCCTCGGGAGGCGTTGGTGGTACAAGTTGAGGTGTTGGCAGAAAGCCAGTTTATCCCCGAATTCACAGTGGAAATCATCAATAGCGGGATGGATAAACTTAGCCGCCACCAATTGACCGAATTGGCCCATCAATTGAATGCTTCCACCCGCAAGATTCAGGAGGCGGTGCATTTCATCAGTGAAAACCTCAACCCATATCCGGCGCGCTCTTATTGGGGAGATGTGCGCCAGCCATCACGAACGGCTGTTCAGGTTTACCGGCAGCCAGATATTATCATCAGTTATTTGAATCAAGATGTCAATAATCCGTTAGTGGTGGAGATCATCATGCCGCTCTATGGCACGTTGCGGGTCAACCCCCTTTTTCGACGGGCTGTGCGCGATGTTGAGCCGGAGAAGCAAAATGCCTGGCGAAGCGATCTGGAGCGGGCATCTTTGCTGGTAAAATGCATTCAGCAACGTAACCATACCATGCAGCGCTTGCTGCAAAAAGTGGTCGGCATACAGCGTGAGGCCATCGTCCATGGTGAACGATATCTTAGGCAATTGACCCGGGCAGAGCTGGCGGTAGAGCTTGAGGTGCATGAATCGACAATTTCCCGCGCAGTATCCAGTAAGACGGTACAATTACCCACCGGGCGTATCGTGCCCCTGGCTTCATTCTTTGACCGTAGCCTGAACGCCCGCACGGTGCTTTGCCAGTTAATCTCTGAGGAGCACAAGCCAATGAGCGATTCTGAGCTTGCAAAATTACTGGCGAAAGAAGGTTTTAATGTCGCGCGGCGAACTGTGGCGAAGTATCGGGCCATGGAAGGCATTTTGCCTGCGCATCTTCGAAATTCGGTTAGCCAACAGGTATGACGCCAAGAATTTTTGACCTGCCCGATTTTTTGTTGGGAAACTTCCCGACCTGGCCTGAAATCAGCGCTGTTTTCAATTTGATCCCTGAAGCAGCGCTGTTGTTTAATGCTGCAAGCCAGAAAATTGCCTTTGCCAATCGCAAATATCTGGAACTTTCCACCTACACCCTGGATGAACTCATTGGAAAACCTTGTGGTGAAGCTCTGGAAGGTTTCTCCCTGTCCAATCTTGCGGCCGGGCAAAGACAATCACTGCGACTTAAAAAGCGTCTGACCGGTTTTGTGGATGTGATGGTTGAGCCTGTGTTCCTGGCTGAGGCGGCTGGTTGGGTGGTACTCAAAGTTGAAGAGTCGCTTGAACGCCCGCGGGCCTTGCAGGTCTCAATGGATTCTTTTGAATTATTGCTCAAGCTGGTCAAACAGAATGAGATTCATAGCGAAAATGAATTGTATGCTCTGGTCATGGATGTGCTCTCCCGGTTTCTGGGGACGGATTTGATCTGTATCTATCGCGTTGACAGCAGCCAACCGCAAGCCCTGCGAGTGGCGTTGAAAGCCGCTGCCGAAGTATTTCCTCCAGTGCTTTCCTCGGCGGATATGATCCGGCTTTCAGAGGGAATGATCTGGAAACCCGGGCGGCGGGTGTATTCCGAGCTACATCGCTTAAGTAAAATGGCCGGCCTGAAATATGTAGCTTCTGTGCCCATTGGGCAGCAGCAGGCCGCCTTGGGATTGCTGGTTGTTGGGGATGTAAAAAAGGATGCGGGGTTTGACACGGAACAAATCCTGAACTATTTTCGGGTATTTATTAGCGATCAACTTCAGAAATTTGCATTGATTGATAATCTGCGCACCGACAGCCAGAAAAAGGATTTTTCCCTGTCTGTTTTAAACAGTTTACTGGAACACACAGAGGAAGGGATTGTGGTGTTGACGCCGGACCTCAAGGTGATCGAGATCAATTCTGTGGCCGAGGTACTTTTGGGGTATACCTGTGCAGAAGTTTGCGGTCAAAGTGTGGAGAATGTGCTCATTGGTTCGCTGGATTTGATCCAGACCCTGGAAGATGGCTTGCAAAGTTTAAAGAACCATAATATTGCCAAAGTGTCTTTGCATCGCCGGGATGGGATTGCGGTGCCGGCCCAGATCCAGGTTGTGCCGGTGGTCAAGAACCGTCGCCCGCAAGCGATGCTGGTTTTGATCACCGACCTGAGCGAGGAAGAGAAGATCCGCATCCGGGCGGAGCAACTGGAAAATCACGCCATGTTGGGCGAGTTCACGGCGGTATTCGCTCATGAGGTGCGTAACCCGATCAATAATATTTCCACAGGTTTGCAGCTCCTGGCGAGCCGCTCGAAGGACAGTGAAGCCAATCTTGAATTGATCGAACGGGCGCAAAATGATTGCACGCGGCTCAATGAACTAATGGAATCGGTGCTTGCGTTTTCCAGACCTGTAGAACCAAAATTTCAGGACGTGAACATTCCTGATCTGGTGCAGCGGGTGTTGAATCGCTGGCGGCCGCGCATGGTGCGGGTGAATATTGAGAACTATTTTAAAGCGGATGAGGATCTGCCCCAGGTGAAAGGGGACATGCGTTCTTTGGAAAGAGTGTTTACAAATTTGATCAGCAACGCGGTTGATGTGATGAGCGAGAAAGGTGGCGCACTTTCGGTGCGGGTGAGTTTGAAGGAAGCAATCAATCAATTGCCGCAGATTGAGGTAACGGTGGCCGACAACGGGCCTGGCATACCGGACAGTCTTCGCGAGCGGATTTTTGAGCCCTTCGTTACCGGAAAACCCAGAGGGACTGGTTTGGGGCTGGCTATCACCAAGCAGATTGTAACTACCCATCGCGGTGCAATTTATGTTACCAGCTTTCCCGGCGGCACTGTTTTTCATGTTGAACTGCCGGCTGCAACCTAGGGAGAATAATTATGAGCTACACCATCTTGATTGTAGATGACGAAGAAAACGCGCGGCAGAACATCGGAGAATTTCTGGGCGGCAAGGGCTATGAAGTGATCGGGGTGTCCACCCTGGCAGAAGCGCGGCAGAATTTGGATCTGGGTGGCGCCGAGATTGTCCTGCTGGACGTTCAATTGCCGGATGGTTATGGCCCCAGTCTTTTGTATGAAACCGAGCGAATGCAGTTTCGTCCACCGGTCATTCTGATCACCGCCTATGGCGATATTGAAATGGCGGTTGAGGCCATGAAGAATGGCGCACATGATTTTTTGACCAAGCCGATCGAGTTTTCCCGATTGGAAAGTTCATTGGCCCGGGCGTGTGAAACAGTTTCCATGCGCAGGGAATTGACCCACCTGCGTCAAACCCAGCAAAAAGATCTACATTTCATTGTTGGTAAGAGCGAGGCAATGAAGGCTGTTGTGAATCAGGCAAAACGCGCCGCCCAGGCTTCAGTATCCGTGTTAATCACCGGGGAAACCGGAACCGGCAAAGAGGTGCTGGCGAATTATATTCACAAATCAGGGCCGAGGTCCGAGAAGCCCTTTATCGCGGTGAATTGTGCTGCCATCCAGCCGACTGTGCTGGAATCAGAATTGTTCGGATATGAGGCGGGGGCTTTTACCGGCGCTGACCGCCGCAAGCACGGGTTGATGGAAGTGGCTGATGGGGGTATTTTATTTTTGGATGAAATCTCATCCATGCCTCTGGATATCCAGGCAAAATTGCTGCGGGCTATTGAAGAACATGCCTTTCGCCGAGTGGGTGGTACGAATTTGATCCATGTGGATGTGCAGATTCTGGCTGCTTCAAACAGAGACTTGCCGACGATGATTGCAGAAAACGCGTTTCGGGAAGACCTGTATTATCGTTTGAAAGTTGTAGACTTGCATTTGCCACCACTGCGGGAGCGGCGGCAGGATATTCCTGAAATGGCAGGATTTTTTGTGCGCAAGAACAATCTTCGGTTGGGAGTGAATGTTACTGATATTTCTCAACGTTGTCTGGAGGCTTTGGTGTCGTATCGCTGGCCGGGAAATGTGCGTGAATTGAGCAACGCCATTGAGCGGGCTTTGCTGTTTTGCGACGATGCGGTGATCGATGTCGCACATCTGCCAGCGGATTTGACACGCACTACCTGAAGGCAATTGGCATAGACCTTGCAACAATGTCTACTGAATTCACTTTTCAGGAGGCATTGTTTTTTAAATGACTATTCCCGATTTTATTCTCACAATGGCAGCAAGCCTCTTTGTTCTGGGGACTGTAACAACGGTTGTTGGGTTATTTACATTGGTCACCAAGCTGGTCTGGGGAGATTTAAAGGTGATCGCAAAGCAAACGACACTTCTTGCCCAGAAAGGGCTTGCAGAGGACATCACCGGGTTGGTTGGAAATGCATCCAAACTAATCGATGCTTTGAACCAATTGGTGAAGACAGCGACCGGAGTGGGGGTTTTTCTTTTCCTGATTGGTCTGGTTATGATCGCAGCCGCTTATATTCTGGCTCTGCAATTATTGTAGATCAGAGATTAGCTGCAAGAAACAGGGGAGACGGGATCACCAATGAATAACTCCGCATTGTTTTCTTTCTTGCGTATCAAATTCACTGCAGAGGATGCTGCCATTACTCTGGCAGCATTACGGCAAGATTCGCTGGTCTGGCAAAGTTTGGAAGACGAGCAGCTTCTACTCGCCTTTCTGAATAACAAAGTAAAGGATGTTTTTGAACTCTCGCCTGCTCGATTGGCCTTGATCTCTTTGGGTTGTCCTGACGCCTATGCGGGACTGCGTGAACGAGTACAGTTCTTGGTGGATGATGAACTGCAACGGAAAGCCAACCGGGTTTTCAAGGAATTTGGCAGATCCGGGCGGCAACTGCTGAATGTACAGGAAGCAGGTTTAATTTCTTTGGCATTGCGGGAACAATGGCGTCTTTCGCAAAGCTGGAAAGAAGTTTTTAGAAATTCAGGGATGGTTGAAACGCAAGTTGGGGAATTAAAGAACTGGAAAACCGTACTGGTCTGCCTGTTTGGTATGATTCCAGATGGTATGGCCATGTTGAAATCCTTATCTGAACTTGAACTGAAAGGGGCGTTTCCGAAAATCCTTGTGCATGTTGTATCTGCCAACCCGATAAATGCCGACAAAAGGTTGTCCCGCTATTTGACCTTACTTTCCCGGATGCCTCTGGAGGAGGCGTATTTTTCTTTGCAGGGCCTGGTGGTTGAAGGGCATTCTGAACTGGCAGAGGATCTTGCAGAAGCGATTTTGGAACAGTACTCCAATCTGGACGAGATGACTGCCAGCGATTTGAACTTGCTGGACAGCCAGCAGTTGTTGGCACATATTGGAAGGCTGCAAACACTGGCGGGGGTTTATCAGATTGCCGGACAAAGCAGCAACGCTGCTTGTCTGTTAAGAGTAGTTGAGCAGGCTGCAAAAAACTGGCAAACGGGTTTGCAACTGCAGAAGTTCTACCAGTCCAAGCGGATGGGCGATACAGCCCAGCTTGATCAAAAAATTGCGCAGGGTGACCAATGGAAACAAATCCTGTCACAACCTGAAGCGAGTTTTCTGCCTAATGTGATGGTCAATCTTCTAAGGGTTGACGACCAACTGGAATTGCACCCGTTCTTGCAGATCCGCAAGGCGGAATGCCTGATGAACATCGGTGAGACTGCCAGAGCAAAAGGGGTGGCAGCAGAGGCTGTGCAACAGATTGCCGAATTGGTTGGCGGTCAAAAGGATTTGTTTGCTCCCAGGTTTGTGGCTGAATGGAATCCACTGGAGCTGGTGGATATTCTGGCGGCTGCTGGCCTGGAGGCTGAGGCATTGCAGTTTGCGCTTGTGATCCAACAGAAACGGCCAAATGACGCAAAAATTCTGCAAAATATCAGTGAACGGTTGGAGAGGTCTGGTGACCTGCAAAACGCGATCAGCTATGCTCAAATGGCGGCAATCCTTGCACCAGAACAGGCGGAGGGATTTCGGAAGCTTGCCAGCCTTTATGAAAAACAGCATGGCTGGAAAGAGGCATATGAGTCATGGGCGCAGGTCATCCGGCTGAACGAAGTCCCCGATGTTGAAGACTGGCTGGGATTCGGAAGCAGTGCGCTCAAAGCAGAGATGCCTCGAATTGCGGTAAAAGCCTGCGAATCCGCCCTGGAGAAGGATGCCGGCAATGGTGCGGCCAATGCATTGATTGGGAGAGCCTTGCGGCATTTGGATCGGGATGCGGATGCACTTCCTCATTTGACAACCTCCGTACAGGTTGCGCCAGATCACGCCGACACTTGGCTTGATCTGGCAGGTGCTTATTCGAAACTGGGCAGACAGGACGAGGCCCTGGAAACATTGCAATCGGCATACCAGGCTTTGCCTGATTCTGCGGCGATCAACCATTCTTTGGGGCAGGCATTTCTACGGGGCGGGAAAGCAGAAGAAGCTCTACCGTTCTTTGAGGCAGCCGCTAACTTGAACCCTGATTCGCAGGAATTGGCTTATGAGTTGGGCACCAACCTCTTCGCATTGAAAAAGACAACCCAAGCCAGATTATTCCTGAGAAAGTCACTGGAAAAATGGCCGCAGGATGTTTCTCTGGCTGCACTGGCAGCAGAAACAGCTTTGGCTGAGGGTGATTATGCAAGTGCAGTGCCTGCCTTGGAAGTTGCTATCCAGGCAGAAGGTGCATCGAGCGAACTCAAAATGAAGTACGTAGACGCTTTGTTTGCGGGTCATAATCCCTTGCTGGCGAAGACAGGATCTGTGCAGGAATCTGACCTCAAAAAATCTGAGGGGGTGTTGCAAGAAGTTCTGGAGGAAGAACCTTTTTCATTTGCTGCACAGTTGGCTCTGGCTGAGGTACTGGGCTCACTTGGTCAGAATCAGGCTGCGCTGGAACTGTTCAAACCGTTGATGGAAACACCCAACGTGACTCTGCCGGATTGGCGCTGGCGGTTATTTGCCGGACTGGGGGTAACAGCGGATGCTTTGGGAATGCCGGACATCGCCCTGGCCTCGTTGAAAGAAGCTGCCCAGGCTGCGCCAAAACGTCTGGATGTGGTGCGAAAGTTGGCAAATGCCTATCTGAATGCGAACCTCAGTGATGAGGCATTCCAGGCAGCCCAGGCTGTACGCAGCATGGCGCCTGACCAGGTTGAAGAATTGATCTGGTACGCAAGCATCGCCAGTCAAGCCGGGTATATTCAGGAAGCAGTGGAGGCACTTCGCTGTGCAACTCAGTTCAATGCCGGCCAACCAGGTCTCTGGGTTGAGCTCGCTGGCTTGCAAACCAGGCTGAAAGATGAAAAAGGAGCAAGGGACAGTCTGGCGAAGATGCTGGAACTTGACGTGGCATGCACAAATGATTTGCGACATGCAGCAAATCTCTACCTGAGTTGGGGAGATCGGGAAGCTTGCGCTGCCAGTTTGTTGCGAGCCGCCTCTCTGGAAGAAAAACCATCTGCAGAGCTTTTATTTGAACTGGCTTGTGTTCAGGCACAGTGTGGTGACCTGGCCGCAGCGGAAGAACTGACCCGAAAATTGGTACAGGCTTTCCCGGGGAACGCATGTTTGTATCTGTTCCAGGGAGATCTGTTGGCCGCGTTGGATCGGCCTCAGGGTGCACTGGCGAGCTTGCAGCACGCCGAAAGTATGAGAACCCGGCCAACAGAAGGGTTCCCGTTTGATTCCGCATTGGTCAAGCGCGTACTGCCAGAAAGCTGGCACCATAGCTTGCTCTCTCCTGAAGCGCTTGAATTCAGGATGGGTGTTTTGCTTCACAAGCTGGGGGATGGCGAGGCTGCTTTAGGCTATCTGCAACGGGCGCTTGAATTAAATCCAAACTCGGCCGTGGTCCGTTATTGGGCTGTTGACCAGGCTGATGCCTTGCTGCACAAAGAAAAACTAATTGTTTGGCTGAAAGCCATCGAAAATCTGGAGTGGAATGAAGAAAAAATATCCGCTATTCCTGTTGAGGAAAAAATTGCCTGGACAGCATTATATGGCATGTTGATTGACCAGAAAATCGAGGATGGGAATTCAATGCCCCTGGCAGTGAAAATGCTTGAGAAAGGCATGCTATTTGAAGCAGGGAATTCCGGACTACTGGCGGCCAAGAGTCGCTGCCTCGCGCTAAACGGCGATGGGCAGGCGGCGCGGGAATTTTTTCTTGAAGCTGATAAAGGGCTGTGGCAGGCCAGGAACAGGAAGGTAGTTCCGACTGTTCAAATTGCCGGGTTTGACCAAACTCCAGATACCTTGGCAGCAACGATAATCCGGTTATCGAAAGCCGCTCTTGAAGCCGGGGATTGGCAAAATGCATTCCGACTGGCAGAAGAATTCAAAAACGCAAATCCTTATGAGCCGCGCGGCTTGCTTCATTTTGCCAGTGTCATTGTCCGGTTGTATGAAACACAAACCCTTTACAGTGAATTGAAATCTATACGACATGCTCCCGGTTCATTCCTCGCTACTAGTGTCAGTAAGGATAGTTTCGCTGATTTGATCGATACCCTGAGGAGATTAAGTAAATCAGAGGAAATCGACCGCTGGGCAATGCGGGGCAACATGATCTTTCATGCTTCGGTGGAGAAAATTCGCTCGTTTGCCAAGACTGCACAAACTGCGGGTGATCTTACCGCCTTGGTAGCTGCGTTGCGAAGAAGTGAGAATTATGCCGGGGCGGTTCAAATTAGTCAAAAGAATCTTGCAATTCCAGAAGTCTTGCTGGAATACGGCCTAAGCCTTCGAAAAACCTTGCCGATCAAAGCCGGTGAGGTCATCCGGCAGGCGATCTCCAATCAACCTCATCAGCCCATTTTGTGTGCCGGGCTGGCTTTGGTGGAGCAGGAAGCAAGCCGCTACCCGGAGGCATTGGCAGCACTGGAAGGCGGGCTGGAGATATGGGAAGATGAACCCGAATGGCATGCCTGGGCGGCCCAATTGGCAGAATTGCTTCAGGATATTGATTTGGCCGCAGAACATTGGGAGAAAGCTTGCCAGTTGATGCCCGAGAATCTGGATTATGTGTTGGCGTTGGCAAATGCTCGTTTGAAAAAAGGGGATGTGCCACAGGCTATTCAATTGCTGGAAAAGGCAAGCAAAGAAGCAGAAGACCGGGCACAGGTTTGGTTATTACTCTCCCGGAGTTATCAGCAGGCGCATGCCTGGCAAGATGCATTGCAGGCAGCCGAACGGGCTGCCGCCCTGGACCGGCACTCGACAGAGCCAGTGTTGCAGAGCGGGAAGATTGCACTTGCGTTGGGAAACCACAAGAAAGCGATGGAATGTGCTAACCTTGCCTTAAAACGGGCGCCGGGTGAACCAGGCAGTATTTTGTTCTTGTGTGAAGTGCAGAAAGCTGCCGGAAAATTCAATGAAGCCTTGCGCATTGTTGAGGAAACCATCAACGCCGGCAAGAAATCGTCCTTGTTGTTCCTGGAAAGAGCAAAATTGATCCATAAAATGAAAGGCGCAGAAGCCAGCGCTCCGCTTTTGTCTGAATTGAGTGAAACGGAGGCGGACAACGCAGAGGTGTTGGGCATGTTGGCCAAAGTGCAGATGGAACTTGGTCAGCGGCATGAAGCTGGCATGAATGCCTGCAGAGCCCTGAAACTTGACCCCCAACAACCTGGGCTGCATTATCTAATCGGCGGTTTGAAACGTGCGGAAGGCCATCTGGACCAGGCAGTGTATCATTTCAGTGAGGCAGTTCGGCAGTATCCACAAGATTTGGAAGCTTATATTGCATTGGGTGAGACCCATCTGGAGCGGCGGGAAAACACCCAGGCACTGCAGGTGTTCCGCGAGGCAATGAAAATCGCTCCTGAAGATCACCGTCTGTTCAGCAAAGCAGGAGTGATTTTGCGGGAACAAAAGGATTACGTGGGAGCAGAGGAATTAATGCGCCGGGCAAGCGAACTGGCACCGGGTGATGTGAACATCCGCCGCCAACTTGGCGCAATTGTTGCATTGAACCTGGTACACAATCCTAAAGAGGTGAAAGCGTGACAGTCAACATGGAAGACGGCAGCAGGATATCCAGGGCAAATTTTAGGCGGAAAGACCTGAGGATGCTTGTGCAGGCTTCAGAAGCTGCGGGTGCACACCGTTTCACCAGTAGGACTGCAATGGAATGGTTGAAGGTGTATCCAGGTGATCTGGAAGCCAACCTTATGCTTTCCACAGCACTGTATGCGGACGGCGAACCCGAGCAGGCTTTGGATAATCTAAAAGCATTGTGTACACAGGATCCGGAATTTATAGCCGCCTGGCAGTTGGCAGCGGCGTTGTTTCCTGATGGGAGCCAGGAAAAGATACAGGCAGTTTCTTGCTTGCATGCTTTGGGGCAACCAATTGGGCATAACCAGGTATTGCTGCCTTGGAGTGAATCGCTGCATCTGGCAGGACGAAAACTTGAGGCTGGTGAATTGGTAGACGCTGAAGACCTGGTGTATTCGGTGCTGAATCATTACCCGGATGTTGTTTTAGGGGCAATCCGGCATTTGCATTTGTTGACACTCACACAGGATCGGGCTGGTTTGTTCAGTTTTTCGCGCGTCTATCATGTTCGCTGGCCGAAATGCCTGCAATTCAGTTTGCAGACTGCCCAGGGGCTGCTGCATGTTAAAGATGAATCAACTGCGATGCGCTTGTTTCAGTCGTGCGTAGCTGCTGATCCGGCGGGGCAGGTGGCGCGTCGGTTGTGGGGTAACGAGCACCCCTTTCTGCCAATTTGGCCAGACAAGATGGGAATGAAGTTTGACCTGGCTGTTCCGGCCGAGGTGGCCGTTGTGCTTGGATGGAATCTGCTGGATGCACCAAAATCGGCTCCAGAGGTTTACTTGCAACCTGCTGTGATGATGCCTGACGTACCGCAAGTTAGGGGTGCCGAGGCAGAATCTGTTGGTGAAGGCAGTGAACTTTCCGGTGTTGATTCTCGTCCTGCCAACAAGGGAGAAAATCAAAAAGCAACGCAGGGGCATGGCAAAGCCAGTTTCAGGAGGAATCAGACTGATGATCTCGAAGTGATGGCGATTGACCGTTCCTTTCAAAAACTGGCCAATAAGTATCACGACCCCAAGCTGGGTTTGATTGACGGCAGGTTTCCTGTATACGTGGTGTTTTCAACGCGAACCGGCCTGGAGAAGAAATATGGCGCTCAAATCTGTGCTATTCTGGAAAAGGAGATGCAACGGCTTGCGGCAACAGTGGCCACATATCCACAATGGGATGGTCTGGTGTTTTTGCCAGACGAGACGGAATGTGCCGCCCAACTTGGGGTGGAGATAGTCAAGGAAATTGATCCCTGGTCACTAAAGCTGGCCCTGGCTGACCTGGATCAAGCGCTGGCAAAGAAAGGCTCGATGATCGGGGCTGTGTTGATCGTGGGCGGGGCTGAGGTGGTACCGTTTCATCACCTTCCCAACCCGACAGATGATCTGGATGACGACGTACCCTCAGACAACCCATACGCCACGCTGGATGGTAATTATTTCGTGCCTGAATGGCCGGTGGGCAGGATGCCTGATGAAAAAGGATCTGACCCAGGGTTGCTTTTAACCCAATTACGTAAAGCGATCCAGGAGCATCAAAATAAATTATCGCACCAAAAGACGATGCGTGCAAAAAGTTTGCTGGTGCAGCTTGTTGAATTTCTGGCAGCTTTGTTCAGCAGAAAGCCTTCTCTGGAGAACCTGGAGAAAAACGGTTTCGGTTATTCAGCAGCGGTTTGGCGCCGAGCTTCCATTGCGGTCTTCCGGCCAATCGGCGGTGGGCAGCTGCTGGAAGTATCCCCGCCGCAGCCAGCTGAAAGCTTTGATTATAAGCGGGTGATGGGTTCAGGGCTGGGGTATTTCAATTTACATGGGTTGTCTGATGCACCTGAATGGTATGGTCAGCGGGATATCACCGAGCCCTACATAGGGCCGGATTACCCGGTGGCATTACGGCCTTCCGACCTGGTCAAGAATGGAAAATCACCGCAAGTGGTGTTCAGCGAAGCTTGTTATGGCGGCCATGTATTTCAGAAAAAAGAAAGCGAGTCGATGGCTTTGCGGTTCCTCTCAGCCGGGACATCTGCGGTGGCTGCTTCAACCTGTGTTGCCTATGGTTCGGTCAGTCTGCCGCTGATTGGAGCTGACCTGCTCTGCAATTTGTTCTGGCAGCATTTGCAAGAGGGAGTTACAGCTGGCGAGGCTTTGTGGCGTTCCAAAATCGATTTCATTCAGCATATGGAAAAACGACAGGGTTTTTTGGATGGTGAAGACCAAAAAACGATGATCTCTTTTGTGCTGTTTGGTGATCCTCTGGCAAGGCCCAAAGGCCAACAAGCGGCCTCCAAATCATTCTCGCGCATGCGGGTACCGATGGATGTGCGCATGGTATGCGATATCAGGGAAGATGGTGCCCAGGTGTGCCAAAAAGATGTGGTATCAGAGGTCAAGCAAGTGGTTGAGGTTTACCTGCCCGGGCTGGATAGAGCACAATTTTCCTTCAGTCAGGAATATCAGGTTGACAGTGATTATTTGAAACACAAAGGGTTGGGGTTAGATGGGGGAACGGCTTCGTATGCCAAAGGGCAGGCCGGACGAACAGTGGTTACCGTCAGCAAGCAGGTGCAAGGTAACAAGAAAATTCACCATCATTATGCTCGGGTCACTTTTGATAAAAATGGAAAGATGGTCAAGTTAGCTTTGTCAAGATGAGCGGGTGTTGTTGATCGACAGCAGGCACAGCCTATTGGCTGTGCCTTTTTTAGTGAGTATTGCAGCAGTCAAAAAATATTAATACCAGCGTTTCTTTATTGCTGTATCGGCCTTCATCGCATATAATTCAGGGCATGCTTTTACCACAGACCATTAAACGGGTCTGTATATCAATCGAAAACGACCTACATGATAGAAACAGGAGCAGGTATGAAGAAACCATTAACGGGTGCAGAAATTCGGCAATCATTCATTGATTTTTTCGCAGAGCGCGGGCACACGGTCGTGCCTTCTTCATCGTTGGTGCCAGGCGGAGACCAGACCTTGTTGTTCACCAATGCAGGCATGGTGCAATTCAAGGACGTGTTTTTGGGGACAGACCGCCGTTCCTATACACGTGCGGTGGATTCGCAGAAATGTATGCGTGTAGCCGGAAAGCACAATGATCTGGATGATGTTGGCCGCGACAATACGCATCACACTTTTTTTGAAATGTTGGGCAACTGGTCGTTTGGAGATTACTACAAGCAGGAGGCCATAAGCTGGGCATGGGAACTGTTGACCGACGTGTGGGGGCTGGAAAAAAGCCGCTTGTGGATGACCTGTTTCAAAGATGACCAGGGCAATATTCCCACGGACGAAGAGGCGGCTGACATCTGGCGCAGTCAGCCGGGGATTAATCCTGAGCAGGTGCTTTACTTTGGGCGCAAGGACAACCTGTGGGAAATGGCTGAAACCGGACCATGCGGACCATGCAGCGAAATCCATTTTGATCAGGGGCCTGAATTTTGCAACAAATCAGGCGAATCAGGTCACGAATGCCATGTGAATGGTGATTGCAGCCGTTTTGTTGAATTATGGAATCTTGTTTTCATCCAATATAACCGGTTAAGCGCCGCTGATTTTCAACCTTTACCGGCCACACATGTCGATACAGGCATGGGTTTTGAGCGAATTGTGGCTGTGATGCAGGGCGTTCACTCTAATTACCGCACCGATTTGCTTTCGCCGCTGCTGGACAAAGTGCAGGAGATGACCGGGCATAGCCTGGAGGAACGAGAAGCCAACCTGACGCCTTACAGGGTGATTGCCGATCACAGCCGGGCAGCGGCCTTCCTGATTGCCGATGGCGTGGTGCCGGGCAATACTGGCAGGAACTATATCTGTCGCATGATCGTCCGGCGGGCAGCGCGTTTTGGTTCGAAGATCGGTTTGAATGCGCCATTCATGGCCCAGGTGGCGGATGTGGTCATCAGCAATTATGGCGCGGCCTATCCGGAATTGCTCAAGAATCGCAAGACGATCCTGGAGAATTTGACACGAGAAGAAAAACGCTTCCAGCGCACAGTGGAAACAGGCTTAAGCCACTTGAATGACCTGCTGGAAGGGCTGCGCGAGATTGGACAGCCTGTGTTGGACGGAAAGGTGGCGTTTGATTTGTATGCGACACATGGCCTGCCACTCGAGCTTACCCGGGATATTGCCCGCGAACAGGGACTTGAAGTTGAAGAAAGTGGTTTCCGTGAAGCGATGGAGGATCACCGCATAGCCTCCGGAGCTGGCGGGCAGCACTTTGGCGGCGCTGGCGGTGACGATGTTGAAGTATTCCGCACGCTCTTTGAGAAATTGGTGGAAAATGGCAAGTTAACAGCAGAAGGTGTCATCTACCAGCCCTATACACAGGTGCAAGTGGAAGGTGAAGTGTTAGGATTGGTTTGCGAAGGCGAGGCGGTCACGCAGGCCACCCAAGGGGAGTTAGTGGATGTGTTGTTGCCAGCGACCTGTTTTTACATCGAGAGCGGCGGTCAGGTATCGGATCACGGGGTGATCCGTGGAGTGAATGGTACGGATTGGGAAATTGAAGTTGAAGACATGCGCAAACCAGCCGATGGACTGATCTCTCATGTGGGCAAGGTGGTGCGCGGCACGGTCAAAGTGGGAGAAATCGCCCTGGCGGCGGTGGATAGCGAACGGCGATTTGCCATCATGCGTAACCATACAGCAACGCATTTGCTGCATGCCGCCTTGCACCAGACGCTGGGTGAACATGCCCGCCAGGCTGGTTCTCTGGTTGCCCCCGATCGGCTGCGGTTTGACTTCACTCACCCCGAAGCGGTAAGCCAGATGCAATTGGCTGAAATTGAAGAATTCGTTAATCAGGCGATTTTAAAAAATTACGATCTGAATATTGCCACGAAATCACGGGATGAGGCCATCGCCGGTGGGGCAATGGCGTTGTTTGGCGAGAAGTATGGGGAGACGGTGCGCACGATCAGCATCGGCGAGGAAACCCCGTTTTCCTATGAGTTATGCGGCGGGACCCATGTTGATGAAACCGGCATGATCGGATTGTTCCTGGTCACCAGCGAGAGCAGCGTGGCGGCTGGTATTCGCCGGATTGAGGCGGTTACCGGCCAAGGCGCATACCAGATCACGCGCAAGCGGCTGGCGGCTTTACGAGAGAGTGCCGCATTGCTGGGAACCTCACTGGAGGATGTGCCGGCCCGAATTGAGGCCGTTTTGGAAGAACAGGACCAAGCCAGAAAGGAAATGCTCAAACTGCGGCAGAAACTGGCAGCGCAAGATTTCATCGGCTCATTGGAAAATGTGCCGATGGTTGGCGGATTCCCTGTGCTGGTGACCAGCCTGCCAGAAGCGGATGCCGATATCTTGCGGCAAATGACAGACCGATTCCGTGAGCGATATGCCGAGGGCGTGATTGTTTTGGGAAGCGTGCAAAAGGGCAAACCGGTCTTTGTGGTGTCTGTTTCGGACGACCTGGTATCCCGTGGAGTTCATGCGGGTGAGATTGTAAAAGTCGCAGCGACCGTAGTGGGTGGCGGTGGCGGCGGACGGCCCAATATGGCCCAGGCTGGCGGCAAGGATGCGGAGAAATTGGGCGAGGCGCTGGAGCAGGCTTTGCACTCAATACGCTCCAGGCTGGAAGCATAAACCTGCATTAATGTTTATGTATGAAATACACAGACACCTGCGTCCATTTGCAGGTGTCTGTTTCAATGATGAAAAGGCAGCAAGTCTAGTTTTCGCTAGAGGTGATTTCCCAGAGAATGATCTCCGGCGGGCAGAGGAATCGTACGCGGGGTGCGCCAGCGCCTTCCAGACCGATGCCGCGGGTGATGTACAACAGCATGGAATTGAGGTGATAAGGGCCTGCTTCAAATTGCTTTCCGTAGAGGGAGGCAGTGAACAGCGCTCCGTACCAGGGCAGGCAAACCTGGCCGCCGTGGGTGTGGCCGGAGAGCTGGAGATCGAAGCCCAGCCTGGCAGCAAACGGGGCGATATCTGGCGAATGATGCAGGAGGATGCTGAATTGATCGGGAATGTTTAAAGTTTCCCATAATTGCTCAAGGATCGGGCCATCTACAAAGGGGCGATGGGAACAGTATGTGCCAATCAGTGTGATTTGGCTGGAACCCACCGGAAGGAAGACCATTTCGTCGTGCAACAGGTGTACAGGCAAGTCCTTCAGCAAGCCAGGCAAGATCTCAGGCAGGTCTACTGCCGGGCTGCCGCTGACCAAAAAAGTGCCCAACGGGGCATGAAGCTGCCGCAGCACAGCACGCGCTTCTTGCCATGCAAGTGGATCATGCAAATACGAAAGGTTGAGTATGTCGCCCGAAAAGAGGATGACATCCGGCTGCAGTTGCTGAATGGCCAGGAGAAGACGTTCTTCGCGGATGGTGCGGCGTTCCATATGCAGGTCGCCGAGATGCAGTACTTTCAGGACTGTGCCTTTTGGTAGCTTAGGACTGGCAAGCTGCATATGTGTTACCCGCACCTGGAAGGGTTCAACCCAAAAACCATAGACCATGGCCGCAGTACCCAGGGTTTGCAGAGCCAGAAAACCCCACAGGGGCAGGGGGACCAGGGCAAAGATGCTCCGACCGATCGCTAATTGCAGAACGGCAGGTTTGACCGGGCCAAAGGAACGTTTCTTGTGGGGCAGCCAGAAGATCAAGAGCCAGTCAAGCAAGATGAAGAGAAGAAGCAAACCGGTTTGCAAGAAGGTTCGCTTGACCAGATAAAGCAGTGTGCCGCCAAAAGAAATGAGAACAACGATCAGGAGGAAATACAGGAAGGGCAGACCGTCCAGCTCTTCCAGCTTGTGGAGGGCAATATCAAACGGATTGCCGTGCGTGCCCGGAAAGTGTTTTTGTTTGGAGAAATCTTTGAGGGGGATCAAGCGCAATCCTCGGCGGAGATAATGCTGGCTGAAATGGAATCCAGACCTTGGAAATAGGGCTTGATATCGAGAACTGGTGTGCCATCCAGGGCGTCGATGCCTGAGATGAAAAGGATATTGTCTTCCACCTTTTTGAGTTGAACAAGACTTAATCCTATCGGGTTAGGGCGCTTGGGAGTGCGACTGGCAAAGAATCCCACTGGCTGGGCTTGATCGTGATGAGGAGTGACGAGCATATCGATGGGTTCATCTTGACGGTCAAGCCAGAACAATACGTAGATGTAAGCATGTTTGTCCAGTTGGTACAGCCCTTCTACCCATTCCGGCAGCATGGCAATGTGGAAATTGCCAGGTTCGTCTGGAACAGGTTGACGGGGAGCCTTGTCTAGATAGGGCGTGTGGATGAAACCGATAGGGGTAAACTGCATGGATGGTGGTTTCAGGCCGAAGATTTCAAGCCGCCTTTCAGTTGGGATTGTAGTTGTTCGAGAGCTTGCCAGTCACTGGCAGCTGCCAATCTGGCTTGCTCTGGCCAGGTATCGGGTACGCCGCGTCCATTAGCTGCGCGCAAGATTCCCTTGATCTCGGTTGGGGATTTCAATGACAATGCCTTGAAACTTGAGATGCCGGCTTGGGCAAGGATTTCGGCTGTTTTTGGGCCGATACCTTCAATTTTTTTCAAGTCATCTTTTTGTTCAACAGCGAGTGTTGGGTTGGGAGAGGAATTTTTCCGGGGTGAATGGCTTTGTGGGGGCAGACTTACCTTCTCCAGAGGGGTGGATGGTTCAGACTTGACCTCATCTACCTTGATCTCGGTACTCAATCTGGCTGCCTGATTTTGAGGGAGATTTCGTTGTTTAAGCAGGTATAGTGCCAGTATGGCAGCCACGGTGCCACTGCCAAAAAGTATGATATTTCTCAATCTTCGAAACATGGGCCCTCCTAAGGAAAAAAAGATGATATCCATGTGTACGGGTTACGAGTTTTGTATGCATTAAAAGTATAGCGTAAAAAGTCATGTGCGCCTATTGCGGGTCGAGGCCAATGATCGAAATCATTTTTCCACGGCAATCGGACCTGCCAATTCGATTTGGATTTCAATAAAACCGCGGTATTCGCCATCCTGAAACCAAGGCTGTTGGGAAATGAGTTTTTGGAGCCCGTTATTTTCAACAAGGTAGGTGTTTTTTTGCTGTTTCTGCATCATCATGCGCAGCATGGATTTTGACGGTTCGGGGTGGCAGTCCAGAAGGTTTTTTCCGATCAGTTCTGCTCCGCCGTATTTCGCAAAGTACAGAATGGATTTGTCATTCATTTCAAGGATGATACCTTGTGTGTCACATACAGTGATCACGGCATCCAATTCTTTTGACCAGTTCATTTTCATTCCTTGCCGTTCCAGGCATGTTGTTAAGTAGTTAATCCTGCCTGGCCATCGCTGCACGACCGGACTCAAATGCTTTCAGGTTGATCTCAAGCAGCCGGGCGGGAACACGTTTCTCCAGTGTTTCACGCCAGATCTCGGCGGGGTAGGAAAAACAGGTTGAGAGAGCGCCCAGCATGACCACATTACTGGCTTTGGCATTTCCAGCTTCTCTGGCAATGGAAACTCCGTCAAGCCAGATCAAATGTTTCGTGTAGCCAGAGAGTGTCTGGTTGATGTCTTCTTGCGTGGGATAGCTGCTTGCTCCGGAAGTGACGGTCACCGGCACGATGGCGTGGTTGTTGACCAGCACCAAGCCGGAGGATTTGACATGGTGAATGAAGCGCACTGCTTCGGACATTTCAAAGGCCAGCAAAACATCGGCCTCGCCCCGGGAGATCATGGGAGAGAAAACTTGTTCCGCCCAGCGTACCTGGGATGTGACACTCCCGCCGCGCTGGGACATGCCGTGCACTTCGGCTTGTTTAACATCAAAACCCAGGTTCATGCCCACTTCGGCGAGCACATTGCTGGCCAGGATGGTTCCCTGACCACCGACACCTACCAGAAGAAAATTGAGGGCTGAAGGGTTTATAAAAGCTGCATGGGGCTGCATCACAGTGTAACCTCCTGTTCCGGGTTGCCTTCGGCAAGGATTTGCTTGCGAAATAATATGGCGTTTTGTGGGCAGACCTGGGCGCAGACTTCACAGCCAGTGCATTGCAACCGGTCAATCTCGGTCAAGCGACGGCCGGTTTTTTCGTGTTGTTTGTCGGATTTGCGCAAGGCTGGGCAGCCGGTGCGGATGCAAATGTCGCAGCCGATGCATTTGTCGCTGTCGACGCGCAAGGGCATCCAGCGTTTGCGGGCATCCGGCAGCAAGGCACAATCGCCTTTGGTAATGAGAACGGCAGGCCTTCCCAAATCTTTCCAGGCTTTGAGAGTTTGGGAGATTTCCTTGACTTCAAAGGCGCTGACGGTTTTCACTTCCCGGATGCCCATGGCGCGCACCATAGCCTCGATATCCACTTCGATAGTGTCTTTTTGTTGAAGGGTTTTGCCGGTACCGGGGTTGTGCTGGTGACCGGTCATGCCGGTGATGCGGTTGTCCATGATGATGGTGATGACGTTGCTCTGGTTGTAGGCTACATTCATCAGAGCGGGAATGCCGGTGTGAAAGAAAGTTGAGTCGCCAATCACCGCCACGTGCTGCTCGCTATCACCAGCAACAGCAGCGCCATGAGCCACAGCAATTCCGGCGCCCATGCAGCCGCAGGTGTGAATTGAACTCAGCGGAGGAACAACCCCCAGAGTGTAGCAGCCAATGTCTCCGGCTACCGGCCATTTCAATTTGTGCAGGTTGTAAAAGATGGCCCGATGCGGGCAGCCCGGGCAGAGAACAGGCGGCCGGTTGGGCATTTCGAGCTGCGCAGGAGAGCGAAGCTCACCAAGGGATGGCTGCAGGAGACCTGCTGAGACCGCGGCTTGGCGCACAACCAGCGGGTCAAGTTCTCCACATAGGGGAAAGATTGTCTTGGCGCCTGAGTAGTAGGGCTTGTCCTGTTCAGCCGGAGAAAAAATCGAAATACCCATCAAACGCACTTGTTCTTCGATGAATGGATCCAATTCTTCAAGAACAATGAGCGTTTTGACCTGGCTGGCAAATTCCTGGATCAGTTTTTGGGGCAACGGGTATACCATCCCCAATTTCAGGATTGATGCTTCAGGGAAGACTTCCCGTGCATATTGGTAGGCTATTCCGGCGGTGATGATGCCCAGAGTGGGGGATCGCATTTCAATCTGGTTAAGAGGCGAAGTTTCGGCGTACTCGGCAAGCTTGCGGATGCGCTCCTCAATGATTGGGTGGTGAACGCGGGCATTGGCCGGGATCATCACGTATTTGGCGGGATTGCGGGGATAGGTTTCAGGTATGGCTGGATGGGGCTGCTGGTCGGGAGAGACTTCCACCGGACTGCTGGTGTGGCAGACGCGGGTGGTCATGCGCAGCATGACAGGTGTATCAAATTGTTCGCTCAGGGTAAAGGCGGCTATGGTCATGTCTTTTGCTTCCTGACTGTCGGCGGGGTCCAGGCAGGGAATACGGGTAAAGCGGGCGAACTGACGGTTGTCCTGTTCGTTTTGCGAGGAATGCATGGAAGGGTCATCGGCAGAAACGATCACCAGTCCGGCTTCAATGCCAGTCATGGCGGCGTAGAAAAGTGAATCGGCAGCCACATTAACCCCGACATGCTTCATGGTTGAAAGCGCCCGGCGACCAGCGTAGGCTGCGCCGATGGCGGTATCCAGGGCAACTTTTTCATTGGGCGCCCATTCTGCGTACACGTGAGGATATGGTGCCAGCGTTTCCAATATCTCGGTGCTGGGTGTGCCGGGATAGGCTGATGCGACCTTGACACTGGCCTCCCAAGCCCCTTGGGCCACAGCTTCATTGCCAGAGAGCAGTCTTTTCATGTTCATTCCTTTTCTTCAAGGATCACGCGGCCATCCAGGGCCACAGCACCCTGGCCTTCCAGGCCGATGGAGAGGGGGTTAATCTCGATTTCCTGAATCTCAGGAAAATCGAGGGCAAGCTGGCTCAATCTGAGGATGACATCTACTACGGCTTCCAAGTCTGCTTTGGGTTGGCCGCGATAACCAGAAAGCAGGGTGCCGGCTTTGGTTTCCGAGATCATGCTGCGGGCCTGGGAGCGGCCAAAGGGTGCCACCCGGAAGGCAACGTCCTTGAACAACTCCACATAAATCCCGCCCATGCCGAACATCATTAACGGGCCGAAATTAGGGTCGCGGCGCATACCGATAATGACTTCGCTGCCTTTGGGGGCCATCTCCTCGATCAATGCGCCCTCCAGTTTTGCCTCGGGCAGGTTGGCTTTGATCTTTGAAAGCATAGCTTCATAAGCCAATGCAGCTTCTGCTGGCGTGTTCAAATTCAGGGTGATACCACCCACATCAGATTTGTGCAAAATGTCAGGGGAGACGATCTTGAGTACAACCGGTTTCCCAATCATTGCGGCGGCATCGGCGGCTTCGGCGGCCGAATGCACCACCTGACCTTGTATGATGGAAATGCCATACGCTTTCAGGAGTGGACGAGTTTGGGCTTCTCCCAGAGCGGATTGGTGTTTGTTCTGTGTCAGGACACTGGCCGCTGTTTGGTAGTCAACCTGCACAGGACTGGTTTCATCGAACTCTTCGTTTAACCGCCAATGCTGGTAATGATACATGGCGCTCATCACCCGGGCTGCACTTTCAGGGTAGGTGTACATGGGGATGAGGTGATCATGCAGCACTTTGCGCGCCTCTGAGACTACCTGGTCACCAATGAAGCAGGTTAAGACGGGTTTGGTCACATTCCGGGATGCTTGCACGATCTGGTTGGCGATATCGGCAGGGTCAATCAGCGAAGTAGGCACCAGGATGGTAATTACGCTGTCGACCTGGTCGTCGGCCAGCAATTGTTTAAGTGCCATGCCATAATCTTCAGGTGCCGCTCCGCCGAGCATGTCTACAGGGTTGCTCACCTGGGCGCTGGGATTAAGCTGCTTGCGCAAGGCTGCCTTTGTATCGGCAGCGAGGTCTTCCAGTGCCAGACCATTGAAAGCCAGCGCGTCAGAGGCCAGGGCGGCAGGTCCGCCGGAGTTGGTCAGCAATACTGTTCTGCGGCCTTGAGGGGCGGGCTGATAATCTAGGGCGATGGCGATTTCGAATAGTTCGGCCAGCGAGTTGGCTTCGATGATCCCGGTTTGGGAAAAAGCGGCATTATAGGCGGCCATGCTGCCAGCAATGGAACCGGTATGGGAAGAAACAGCGCGTGCCCCGGCATCGGTACGTCCAGCTTTGAGGAGCACGATGGGCTTCTTGCGTGACACCTGGCGGGCAACCTCGATGAATTTTTGGCCGTCGCGAATTGCTTCAACGTAGGCGGCAATCACATTCACATTGGGATCGTCGGCGAGGTAGGCTATGACATCCGTTTCTGTCACGTCCGCTTCGTTGCCGAGACTGACCAGATGCGAAAAGCCAACTTTCTTGTCGATAAAAAGGCTGACAACGCCGCCCAATACCGCACCAGATTGAGAGAGGAACCCGATGCCACCTTTTTGAGGCATACCATCGATGAAGGTGGTGTTAAGGCCAGTAAATAAATCCACTGTACCGACACAATTTGGGCCGATCAAACGCATACCAAAATGCTGTGCGATTTCAAGGATTTCGTTTTCAAGGCTGACACCTTCGCCACCAACTTCCTTGAATCCACCGGAAATGATGATGGCAGCTTTGATGCCGCGTTGACCGATGTCCTTGATGACTTCCTTGACCAGCGGAGCAGGAAGTGCGATGACTGCGAGATCCACCGGGTCGGGCACACTGGCAATATCTGGATAACACGTCAACCCGAGTATTTGTCCTGCATTTGGGTTGACCGGGTAAACCTGGCCTTGAAAGCCATAGGATGTTAAATTTTTGAAAATGCCGTAACTTAATTTATTGGGATTTGAGGAGGCGCCAATAATTGCAACGCCACGGGGAGAGAAAAAGGGGGCAAGGTCAGACTGCATTCATTTACCTCCGGGGTAGATGGATGGAAGGCATTGGAACTAATTTTACCGCAAGCTTGATGATAATACACCAGAAGAAAACGCCGGGAGTGGCTAAATGATGGGCTTATATGAACTGAAAAACATGAGCCTGATAATTGGGGAAACGCTGTTTGAGAAGTTGGCGCTTATTGAAACAAG
>JAGVAB010000153.1 GCA_020060485.1 Anaerolineales bacterium | reverse complement strand
TGGATCAGTTTGGTCCCGATATGGCCAAGAATGCCATTGAAGTTGGTCTGCGTATTCTCAACGGCGAAAAACTGGGCGGCTGGATCAAGACCCCGGTGCGTCTCGTCACTGCTGACGATCTTTAGTCCACGGTAATTGATGTGCCACTCAATGGAGACATGACCTTTTCATGGCAGCGCCCAAAGAGTGGCTAATGAGCATCCCTCCCGTAAATCCGGGTTTACACAAGTTTCATTGCCTGATTTACGGGAGGGCATTAATCAAGAAAAGCCAGGTTTACAGTTGATGAAAGAACCACAAAAGATTTTTGAAATCAAGAATCTCACCAAGCGTTTTCCGGGCATTACGGCATTGGATCAGATCAATTTGGACGTTCACGAAGGTGAAGTGCATGCATTGCTCGGCGAAAATGGTGCGGGAAAATCCAGCTTAATCAAGATACTCTGCGGTATCTATCACCCGGATGAAGGTGAGATGTTTTATTCGGGGGAAAAATATGCCCCCAAAAACACCTTGGATGCAATTGAGTCTGGCATCAGGGTCGTGTATCAGGAATTGAATCTGCTTTCTTATCTCTCGGTTGCGGAGAACATATTTTTTGAACGTCTACCAACAAAAGCTGGGCTGGTAGATTTCAAAAAGTTGTATGCTGACACCAGACGCATGCTGGATCAGGTCGGGCTGGATATTTCACCAAAGACATTAATTGAGGAATTGGGTATTGCTCAAATGCAACTGGTTGAGATTGCCAAAGCGCTGTCTTCAGAAAGCAAGGTTTTGATTCTGGATGAGCCGACAGCCACCCTGACCTCTAAAGAAATTGACCGCCTGTTTGAGATCATTAAACTCCTTAAAAGCAGAGGAGTCACTGTGATCTATATTTCGCACCGCTTGCAGGAAGTTTTTGAGATCAGTGATCGCGTCACGATCCTTCGAAATGGAATGAAAGTCGCTACTCGTCTCACAAACGAGTTGACCATCGCCGAGATTGTAAAGATGATGGTGGGGCGCGATATGGAGTCCAGTTACCCGTTTGAGGAAGATGTCAAAGTGGGTGATGTGGTTTTTGAGGTTAAGGATTTGGTCTACAAGGGTAACGAAAACCCGGTTTCGTTTTCTGTCAGAGCGGGTGAAATCCTGGGAATTGCCGGATTGGTTGGATCCGGCAGAACTGAAACGATGCGCGCTGTTTTTGGCGCTGACCCGAAAGTCTCCGGCACGGTCATTCTGGATGGCAGGGAATTGGAAATCAAGCGTCCCAAAGATGCTGTTGCAGGCGGGATCTGCCTGCTTACAGAAGACCGGAAAGAACAGGGCCTGGTCCTGGATATGGATTGTGCAGTGAATGTCTCGTTGGCGAGCATCAAAAAAGTTTCAAAATCCGGGTTGATGAATTTTGGAATGGAAGAGAAAGTAACAACCAGCTATATCGACGAATTATCCATTAAGACACCCTCAGTGAAAAAATGGGTACGTTTCCTCTCGGGTGGGAATCAACAAAAACTGGTTCTGGCAAAGTGGTTATATCGGGATGCCAGGGTGTTGATTTGTGATGAACCAACCAGAGGAATTGATGTAGGTGCAAAATATGAGATTTATCTGCTGCTTTGGAAACTGGCACGGTTGGGAAAATCGATCATTGTTGTTTCTTCCGATCTGCCAGAAATCATGGGCATCAGCCACCGGATCGTTGTATTCTCGAATGGCAAAGTCGCCGGCGAGGTGATGCGGGATGAATTTGACCAGGAGAGAATTCTCTCCATGGCTTATCAGGAATATCTCAGTATTGGCAATTGAAAGAAAGGATGAGAAATATTTAAGATGAAAGCCAAGAAAGTTTTTTCTCTTCTGTTACGTGAAGCAGGTATTGGTTTGGCATTGGTCGTGTTGTGTATCTTTTTTGCATTTTCCGCACCGCGCTTTGCGTCACCAATCAATATTACCAATATTCTTACCCAGATCAGCATTAATACTGTTTTGTCTGTAGGCATGACTTTCGCCATCCTGCTGGGAGGAATTGATCTGTCTGTTGGTTCTGTGCTGGCATTGGCAACGATCATAGCCGGGCAGATCATTACCAAACAGTCATTTTCGGTTGGCGTGGCGGTTTCTCTGGCAATTTTGGGAAGTTTGGCAGTGGGCATGGTTTGTGGATTTTTTAATGGGTTCATTTCAGAAAAATGGAAAATGCATCCTTTCATTGCCACCCTGGGCATGCTGAATATTGCTCGCGGTGCAGCTTTGCAAGTGAGTCAATCCCGTACGATATTCAATTTTCCTGAAGCCTTCAATGCTTTCGGGTCTCTGGAATTTTTTGGCGTTCCCTTTATTTTTGTAATCGCGCTGGTGATTGTTCTGGTCGGGCGCTTCATTCTGAACCGCACGGTGTACGGGCGCATGATCTACGCGATAGGTAATAATGAAGAGGCGGTTCGTCTTTCAGGGCATAACCCTTCCTATTATAAAGTTTTGGCCTATGTTCTTTGCGGTGCGACGGTTGGGTTGGCGGCAATCATGTATATGCTGCGCCTGAACATTTCCAGTCCCATTCTGGGGGTGGGGTTTGAACTGAAGGCCATTGCCGCAGTTGTGATTGGTGGCACCAGCATGAGCGGTGGTAAAGGTTCAATGATGGGTACATTTTTGGGCGCTTGTATCATGGGCGTGCTGGATAACGGATTGCTCCTGATCGGAATGGGTGATTTTGCCCGTCAGATGGTTACCGGCCTGATCATTATTGTGGCAGTCATTATTGATACCTACCGTGCCAAGATATTCATCAAGGCTGGTGCATAGTTTGGCATTGAATTCTCGTAGCGGTTGACCAGTTGTAGTGAATGAATCTGCAACTGGTCAACCGGTCATGTTTTTCATGACCGTGGGAAAAAGTTGCCTGGCTGGGCTCGACAATCCCCCATTATTATATATTTCGTTTCACCTTCTCTGTTTAAACCATTTTGAGACCGGTTTACGTTATAATTTAATAGCAAATCTACATTGACCGGTGGAGCCAATGACAGTTCTCAACATCGAATGTACGCCAAACGGTAACCTGTGGGGGGAATCATGAAAATCTTTCATCTTGTTATTTATTCAAGAGCTTCGATCTCAAGAGTTTTTGTTCTTCAGAAGGAGCGGGTTGTGATTGGCCGCGATCCGGGGTGTGATCTTGTGCTCGATTCGATGAACATTTCTCGTCGTCATGTGGTCTTATGTCGTTCGGAGGATCAGGTCACGATTGAGGATCTGGCGTCCACCAATGGCACCCAGGTCAACGGTGAAACGCTGCATGCGGTGCGCATTCTGCAGCCCCGCGATGAAATACTTTTGGGCAAGGAATTCCGGATGATCTTCCAGGTGGTTGACTCTGCCCGCACCAGCTCGGATCAGGCCATTGATGATCATACCCGTCCCGGATATCCATTGCCTTTACCGCAAACCATGCTGCTGGGTGGTCTTGACCTCGATGAGGATGGAGCGCAGCAATCGAATCCTGAGGCCGGAAACCGCCGGCAAAGCACAATTTCTCCTGCAACGATTCCGCGTTTGCCTGAAGACGATGTCCCCGCTGGTGGGGACGATTAGAGGCAGCTTAAACAAGGCATCAACCGGCCTGCGGGCACAAAATCCTTTTTATTGCTACAATAATAATGGATACTGGGCGGTTGTCTTTCACCTGTATCTCTGGGGCATCTCATATCCTCCACTTTTCCCAAAGGCGGAGTATTTGTTCGTTTTCACCCCAAAACCAATCATTATTAAGGAGGCGGCATTGATCAAGAAAAAACATCAGGTGATTGGATTCCCGCGCATGCTGCACGAGGCAGGCGAGAAACGCGTTTTTTTACCGGAATTCATTGAAAAACTGATTGAACTTGGCTTCGAAGTGTGTATTGAGGAAGGTTACGGTTCCCGTTCGGGATTCTCAAAAGGGGATTATATCCAGGGAAACCCCGGTGTGCGTGTGCGCAGCCGGGAAGAATGTTTTGCGCAAGAAATGGTCTTGATCCTGCGTTCTCCCAAGATTGAGGATTACAACCTGATCCCGCCCGGAACTTGCCTGATCTCTATGCTGCATTACCCCACGCGTCCCAATCGTCTCAAACTATTACGTGAGCATGGTATTCATGCCATTTCTCTGGACGGGATCGTGGATGATAATGATGTGCGTCTGGTGGAGAATATGAAGGCTGTCGCTTGGAATGGTCTGGAAGCGGCCTATGATGTTCTTGAAAAACGTTTCGCTCGTCTCAGTCATCCTGACGGCCGGCCCTGGCAGGTGCTGGTGCTGGGCAGCGGTATGGTGGGCAAGCACGCCGTTGATGCCGCCATCAAACTGGGCAATATTGAGCGTTACAACACTTGTCTGGCAGAGGGCACAGGGCAGGCGATGGTACGCATTGTGGGGCGCAGTATGTCAGAAGATCCGCAGATGATGCGGGAGTTATTCAAGGATACCGATATTCTGGTGGATGCTACCTACCGGCGCAACCCTTCCAAACCGGTTGTACCCAATGACTGGATTGCCTGGCTGCCCGATCACACCGTTCTGGTCGACCTGGCCGTGGACCCGTATACCCTGAACGCCAACCCGCCGGTAGTGCGCGGCATAGAAGGCATTCCTCAGGGAAACCTTGATCAGTACATTTTTCATCCGGATGACCCGCACTGGTGTGACGCCATCCCTGAGAGTATTTCCACCACAGAACGGCGTACAGCGGTTACCTGTTATTCCTGGCCGGGCATTCACCCAGAGGCATGTATGCATCATTATGCCCGGCAGTTGCTGCCCTTGATGGAAGTTTTATCAGAAACCGGTTATGAAGACCTTTCGCCGCAGGGCAATTATTTCCAGCGGGCTTTGTACCGGGCCACGCTACGCGGATATTTGCAGGCCATTGCGGAGGAATAGGCGGATAACAAAGGGGGGGCCATCATGGCCCCCCCTTTGCGCGGGTTGTTTGCAAAGTGTAAGGTTTATGGGGTGCTCAACTGTCCCAGCCAGTCCAGGGTAGGGGCGTAAGAAAGCGCATCTACTCTTGCACCAGGATAGAAGATGATCCCGGTTTGCGAGGGGGAATCCGTTGACTGGAAGATCATCTCCCCAAAAAGATGGCATGCATGCCAGCATTTTGTAAACATAAGTATAATAGGATCATCCTTTTAGAGGCTTTGTTGGCATTTATCTTACCTGATGCAACGCCCCGAAAAAAATCTGGATGGTTTCTAATACCTTGTTTTGCATAAATTTATTATATTTTTTTCGAATGGAAGGATGTCTATGAGCATATATGTGGGTTGTGACCTGGGCGGAACCAACATCAAGGTTGGCCTGGTAGATGTTGAAGACGGCAGCATCATTGAAGTTCAGTCTGCGCCCACCATGGCCAGGGAAGGGCATGATGCTGTCATGGCTCGCATGGCCGACTTGATCGACAAGGTCATTGTGGATAGCGGCGTACCTAGAAATGAAATTGGCGGGGTGGGGATTGGGGTGCCTGGAAGTTTGGATTTGGAAAAGGGACTGGTGCTTTTCCTGCCCAATCTGCCGGGCACCTGGCCGAATGTTCCTTTGGTGGCAACCATGACCGCCAGATTGAATCTGCCGATATATATTCTGAACGATGTGCGCGCCATCACTTTTGCTGAATGGAAATTCGGAGCCGGGCGGGGTGTTGACACGATGGCTTGTTTTGCCATTGGCACCGGCATTGGCGGCGGGCTGGTGATCAATGGCAAATTGCACCTTGGAATCAATGGTACCGCAGGAGAGTTGGGACACCAGACCATTGATTTTAATGGTCCAAAATGCGGCTGCGGAAATTATGGTTGTGTTGAAACCTATGCATCCGGTCCGGCGATTGCCGCCGCCGCGGCGAGAATTGTCATGCAAGGCGGCACCACCGCCATTGGCGAGATGGTGAAATACGATCTTAACAAGATCACCCCGCGCGTGGTATATGAAGCTGCCCTGGCTGGTGATCTGACTGCCCAGGAAGTGTACCGCCAGGCAGGTGAAGCACTTGGTTATGGCGTGTCCAATGTTCTGGTGGCAACCGGGGCGCGCAAGGTGGTCATTGGCGGCGGGGTGGCTGCGGCAGGCGACCTGTTGCTGGAACCCATCCGGCGCGTCATTCGCGAGCGGGTTTTTGTGATGCCAAAGGAAATGGTTGAAATTGTCCTGGCTGAATTGGGTACCGAGGCTGGCATTGTTGGCACAGCTTTGTGGGCCAGTGTCCACGGGTATCAGGATTAAGTCGCAATATATCCCAATAAACCAAAACCGCCCGCATTGATTTTCAATCTTTGGGGGCGGTTTTTTTTACCTAAGCGTCCTGCTTTAAACCGGCAGAGCCAGACCAATGGCAAAGCTGACTGCATTCAGCGCCATACTGAGCAGGGCAGCTTCCTTGAATGTGATCTCTTTGCGCTGTGGCAAATACAGGATCACGGCTTCCACTCCCCAGATGACAATTTCCAGGACGATGGTCACGGCGAGGACATGGGTGGTGTTCAAAGCATTCAACGATGCCCATAATCCGTATTGGGTGATGACATTGGCCAATGCTACCAGAGACAGGGTGGTCAGGAGCGGACGTTTGCGCCAAAACGCATACCCTGTGGCCAGCAGTATTTCGATCAACAGGGTTAGTGGCAAGGCCAGGTTGAAAAGCCCGCCAAAGGCTGCCAGGATCAGGCTGGTCACCAGACCCACGATCAGCCAGCTGCGAGCCTGGCCGTGCTTTGCGATCAGGATGACAATGGTGATGAATGCCAGCATAAGAAGCAGCACATTCAGGATGCCCAACCCCACGATATACAGGACCGGGTTGGGATACCCCCGGCCTTCCTCCACCAGCAAGTCGTTCTGGCGGACGGTCACTTTGTAGGTAGCTTCAAAGGCATTTTTGGTGAAGATATTGCTCTCACGGGTGATGCCGTCCGAGAAGGTCAGGCGCAGTTGGTGATATTCACTGAAACCGTATGCAGTGGCATGGCAGCTGGCGCCATAGCAGTTGAAACCCTGAGGGCCGAGTTCTTCCAGAGGTTTGGCCTGAACGCAGGCTGAATCCTCACATTCCAGCAAAATGCCATCCATGACCAGGAGATTGGGTAGGTCATCTGTGTAAACAAACTCAAACGCCATGGTTGGTTTTGGGCCGATATCTGCCCCGGCGGCAGAGGCCAGCGGCAAGGCCACCCACATGGTGGCAATGCATACGGCAGCCAGGAATTTATACAGGTTGAGCGGATGATTTTTCATGAGCTGGCCTCCCATTCTTTTTCTGTTTTAGAGGAAATCGGGGGTGTTGGGAAGAAGGGTTTTGCGTTACAGGCCTTCATTCCCTTTCCGTGTGACCCGCAGTACAGCGATCTTTGTGGAATGGTTGAAGGGCGCCGGGTCGGCTGGCGGCTGGCACTTGCAGGTGGCAGGATAGCCGGTGATATCCTCGGGCACCGGGATCAGTTCTTCAATGTGCAGGTAGCCATCTGCACACAGATCTGCCAGCGTTTGCAGGTAATCAGCACCCTTCACAAACAGGGCATTGTTCATGGCGATCAACCAGCCATTGTGGGCGATCAGCGGGCGCACTTTGTTGATCAGGCGGTGATTTTCGTTGACCAGGTCCACCTTGCCGGCCGCAGTGGCAGAGAAAAAGGGCGGGTCGATGATCACACAGTCAAATACCGATTTTGTGCTTTTGAGATGACCGACCACCTGGTAAAAATCGACGCTCAGAAAATCTTCCTGACGGATGGGAAAACCGTTAAGGGTATAGCTGGTCTTGCCCAGGTTGAGGAATTTGCGGTTCAGGTCAGTTTGCACCACACGCTGGGCGCCACCCGCCAATGCCGCCACTCCCAGGCTACCGGTATAGGCAAAGGTATTCAGTACGGTTTTTCCAGCCATGTGCTCCAGCAGCCATTTACGCAGGTTGCGGGTGTCCAGGTAGAAGCTGGCATCCTGGTTCATCGTCAGGTTGATGGCGTAGCGCACCCCATGCTCGGTGATCTCGCGGTCGGCCTTTTCTCCATAGACAAGCCTGCCGCGGCGTTCATCGACAAAGGCAGCACGGTGCGTTTTCACCACAACTGTTTCCAGCCACGGCAACTGGAGCAGACAGGTTTCCTGGGCGGCGGTCATCAGGGGTTGTCCATCAACCGGCAGGTCGGCATAATTGTGAATCACCAAGGTGCGGCCATACAGGTCGACAACCAGTTCGGGCTGTCCCTCCAGAAAGCCGTTGAACAGTCGCAGGGCGCAGCGATGGTCTTCATCCAGTAGAGGCAGACGTTCTTTGAGGGCGGAAGTGATCAGCCCAGGCAGGTCTTGAGGGTGAGTGGGTTCCATTGCTTTTTCCTTAAAAATTTAATTCGTAATCAAAATTATAGTCCTGAATCAATGTCATCTCACAATAGCTTTGTTGGTTCTTTGAGAAGTAGTGCGATGCATAGTAAGGGTGGGGGTGGTTTTGGCACTTCGCGCCAAAACCACCCCCATAAAACTCCTTTTCCACGGTAAATTCTAGAGACCCGTTTTGTTGTTTGCATTAAAAACTGTTATCACCGGTTGCAAAAGGCAGCAATTTGTACTATAAATACAGGCATGATTGCATGATGATATGTACCCGGATTTCAATTTACTGAAAGGAAAAGCACCATGATCCAAGCAATTTCTGGTTTTAACCCGGTGCTTCAGGCTTTGCTGGCAACTTTGTTCACCTGGGGGGTGACCGCTTTAGGTTCGGCTATGGTTTTCACAAGCCGGGAGATCAGCCGCAAGGTATTGGATGGCATGCTGGGTTTTGCTGCGGGGGTGATGATCGCAGCCAGTTTCTGGTCGCTGCTGGCTCCGGCGATCCAAATGTCAGCTGAGCTGAACCTGCCTGAATGGCTGCCAGCCACGGTTGGTTTTTTATTGGGCGGTTTGTTCTTGTGGGGGGTGGATAAAGTGCTGCCTCACTTGCATCTGGGGTTGCCTATGTCAGAAGCGGAGGGGATAAAGACTTCCTGGCAGCGCAGTGTTTTGCTGGTTTTGGCGATCACCCTGCACAATATTCCCGAGGGCCTAGCGGTGGGGGTGGCATTTGGTGCGGCGGCGGCTGGTCTGCCGGAGGCGACCGTGGCTGGCGCAGTGGCGCTGGCGCTGGGTATCGGCATTCAGAATTTTCCAGAAGGATTGGCCGTGTCTGCTCCGTTGCGTCGAGAGGGGATGAAGGCCTCCAAAGCTTTCATGATGGGGCAGCTTTCCGGTGTGGTGGAGCCCATCGCGGGTGTGGTGGGTGCTGCTGCGGTGCTCTTGATGCGGCCGCTCCTGCCGTATGCCCTGGCTTTCGCCGCTGGAGCCATGATCTATGTGGTAGCCGAGGAGCTCATCCCGGAGGCCAACCGCGAGAATCATTCCGATATTCCCACCATCGGGGTCATGCTTGGCTTTGCAGTCATGATGACACTGGACGTGGCCCTCGGCTGAACCGATCATATTTTTCGATCCGTTGAGGCTGACCGAAGTTAGTGGTCAGCCTTGATCATTTAATTCCTGCTGGAAGTGCACATTTGTGAGAATACCTTGACTTTGTTTTACGGAGTTCGTATAATAGGGAAATGTAGTTGACCTGTTGGTACAACCCAACAAGTCAGTGAGGAAAAGGCTTATTCTTTCATGGAAGTACTTGACCGCAGCAGCTACACTCCCTTATACCAGCAAATTGGAGAGGCGCTTCGTCTGCGCATCGAGAAAGGGGATCTCGTTCCGGGCGATCAAATCCCTTCAGAGCACGAGCTGACAGAGCAATACAATGTCAGCCGTAATACGGTGCGTCTGGCGATCAGCTCCTTGACCCTGGACGGGATGGTTTACCGCGTCAAGGGACGCGGCACCTTTGTGGCGGCAGAACGCCTGCGTTATGGTTTGATGCACATGGGGAGTTTTACCGAAGAGATGCGCCAGCGTGGTTTGGAACCAGGCTCGCGTATTTTAAATTTTTCCCACAAGTTGCCCTCCAAAAAAATCCACCAAATCTTGCGGCTAAAAGAAAATGACATGGTCTATCGCATTGAGCGCCTCCGGCTGGCTGATGGTGAGCCGATGGCGATCAATTTGTCTTACCTACCGGCATTTTTGTGCCCCAATCTGGATGATGAAGACCTGGCCTCTGGTTCTCTGTATGCCTTGCTGGAGAATCAATATGGTTATCATTTGGGGTATGCCGAATATGTGATCAAGACCGGATGTGCAGACGAACGCCAGGCAGGCTTGTTGAAAGTGCCTGTTGACAGCATTCTTCTCGTTCGGGAGGGCACCACCTACCTGGAAGATGGCAGGCCGATTGAGCATACGCTGTTGTTCAATCGTGCCGATCGTTATGAATTCACTTTTCGCGCTGTGCGGCGGCCGACTGTTTAGGTGCCGGGTGCAGACAAAAACAATGTTGACAGGAAAAGGTATGGTGTTATGACAGTTGTGGTTTTTGGCAGTATCAACATGGATCTTGTAGTGCGCACAGCACGCTTTCCACAGCCGGGAGAGACTTTGCACGGGCAAACATTTTTCACCGCACCGGGCGGCAAAGGCGCCAATCAGGCTGTGGCATCTGCGCGGTTAGGTGTTCTCACCCGTATGGTGGGCCGGGTGGGCCAGGATGTCTTTAGCAGCACGCTGCTCGAAAGCCTTCAGCAGGACGGGGTGGATATCAGCGGTGTTTTGCAGGACCCGGATCAACCGTCCGGTACGGCGGTGATTATGGTGGATGATCAGGCAGAAAATCAGATCGTGATCGTGGCCGGGGCGAATGGCGCTGTGGGTGATCCTGATCTGGCGCGCCTGGATCAGGCTTTGCAGGGTGCCGGTCAGCTTTTGCTGCAACTGGAAGTGCCAATGGATGCCGTGCAGGCTGCTGCCCGGCTGGCTCATGAGCAGGGCGTAACTGTCATTTTTGATCCGGCGCCGGTGCGCCCGCTGCCAGATAAGTTGTATAGCTATATTGACCTGTTGACCCCCAATGAGAGCGAAGCGTCTGCTCTGGTGGGGTTCACGGTGCAGGATGAGGCCAGTGCGGCAAAGGCCGCCAGGGTCTTGCTGGAGCGCGGGGTACACCAGGTGGTGATCAAGATGGGCGGCCGGGGTGCTTACTGGCACGACGGCCAGCAAGGGGTCTTCCTGCCTGTTTTCAAAGTGAATCCCGTGGATACGGTGGCCGCCGGGGATGCCTTCAATGGCGCATTGGCTGCCGGTCTGGCTGAGGGACTTCCCATGCAGGAAGCTCTTCGCTGGGGAATGGCCGGCGGGGCGATCTCGACCACCCGCATTGGGGCACAATCTTCCCTGGCAAACCGCGAAGAGCTGTTGAGCCTGTTGAAAAATGGATGACCGGATATATGGTTTCGTTGACCAGAGAAAGCAGACTTGATTGATGGCACATAAACGACTGATCATTGATACAGATATGGGTGTGGATGATGCTCACGCCCTTTTGATGGCGTTAACCCATCCGGAAGTAGAGGTTCTGGGTATTACCACCGTGATGGGCAATGTTGGTCTTCCGCAGGTTGTGCAAAATGTGGGCCATGTTCTGGATCTTTTGCAAATGGACATCCCCTTCTACCGCGGTGCTCTTTACCCCTTGATTGGTGAGCCTATCCCTCCATCGGGCTTGATGGGCATGGACGGCCTGGGAGATGCAACGATTGGCATGCCTGCTCCATCTCACCAACCGCAACTAGAAGCAGCTGCCCTGGCGTTGGTACGCATGGTGAAGGAGGCAGCATCGATGGGTGATTTTACCCTGGTTGCCCTAGGACCCTTGACCAATCTGGCCCTGGCGCTGCACCTGATGCCGGATTTTGCAGCATCTGTGCCGCATCTGGTGATCATGGGCGGGGCTTACAAGGCAATGGGCAACGCTTCCTGGACGGCGGAGTTCAATTTCTTTGCCGATCCCGAGGCTGCCAGGGTGGTGCTGGAAGCTGGTTTTGCGGATGTGTGGCTGCTGCCCTGGGAAGTATCAGTGGAGCAGATGATCCTCTGGCCGGATTATGATGAATTAATCGCCATGCCAGGGGAACGGGCCGCCTTTTTTGAGTGCATTTCCCGGGTTTCAGCCGGGGTGCTGCGCGATCAGTTTCGCTGGTCGGGTATGCCTTGTCCGGATCAGTTGGCCATGGCAATTGCGCTTGACCCGCAGGCTGTGGCTGCCGATGTGATGGATGTGCGCACCGCCGTGGAAGTGGAAGGAAAATGGGGCCGCGGCATGCTGGCGATTGACTGGAACCGTATCGATGGTTCCCCGAATGCACATCTGGTGACTCGAGTTCACCAGGATGTTGCCTTGAAAATGATGAGAGCCGGTTTATAGTTTTTCAGAAAACCAATCAGAAGGAGGTGATGAACTTAAGGCGAGTGTCCCAAATGATTCGAAATGTCGATAGTACTGGAGTTGGTTCGTTTCACTAATTATCAGGAGGAGAGTTTTAAATGTCGAAAAAACTGTATGTATTGATTAGTCTACTGGCCATTGTGGCCATGCTGGTTGCATGCGCACCCAAGCCTGAAGCGGCTGCTCCTGTTGTTGAGGATGCATGCACGGTCAAGGTTGTCAATCTGATCAACGGTGTGCAAGGCGACAAGTCCTTCTTTGACTCCGCCGTGCGCGGCACAACCCAGGCCGAAAAAGAACTTGGTGTTTGTGTGAAGATCATCGAAGCCGGCATTGATCCTGCCAAATGGCAGCCCGCCCTCGAAGATGCCGCCGCCAATGAAGAATACGATGTCATGATCCTTGGCACCTTCCAGATGACCGAGTTCCTGCAGCTTGTGGCCAAGAATTACCCCGACAAGCTGTTCATCATCTACGATGCCCCGGTTAACTATGAGGACACCGAGAATCCTGTAACCAATGTCTATTCTGTTTCCTACAAGCAGAATGAAGGTTCCTATCTTGCTGGTTATTATGCCGGCCTGATGAGCGAAACCGGCATCATCGGTGCAGTTGGTGGTCAGGATATCCCTGTGATCAATGACTTCATTGTTGGCTACAAGCAGGGTGC
>JAGVAB010000165.1 GCA_020060485.1 Anaerolineales bacterium | reverse complement strand
GCGGCAGAGGGCAGCCCATTATCATCAGCATTTTGCATCTACTTTGGTCTGGATGACCTTGACCGTTTTGGAAAATCGTAAATGTCAAGCTTTCTTGAGCATGCCATGGGGGAATCAAAGCGCAGCGCATATTCAGGTGCAATTTGCGCATGCCCGTTGTATAATCTGCTTACCAAACAAAGGAGAGTGACAGATGCTGAAAAGTCTTTCCATGAAGATGCAACGATTTTCCAAAGGCTGGCTGGCAGCCGTTTCATTAATGATCTTTTTTGTATTCACCTCCCGGGTGCTGCCTGCCCAGACAATTCAGGCAGAGAAATACAGCGGCGAAATTGGTTCGCCTGACACCACCTTCTTTTATTCCACGCAGGACCTTTACCGCTTTGCCGAGGCATATGGTGAAGAAGGACGGGCGGCCTACGTGCGTGCGCGAGCCACGTTCGATGTAGCCTGGCCGCTGGTATACACTTTCTTTATGGTAACCACCATCAGTTGGCTTTCTGCCTGGACATTTGCATCAGACAGCATCATCCATTTGTTCAATCTTGTACCGCTGCTGGCCATGTTGTTCGATTTTCTGGAAAACGGGACTGCTTCGCTGGTCATGCTGCGCTATCCACAGCTTTCACCGCTGGCAGCCGGTCTGGCGCCAGTCGTCTCGTTGATCAAGTGGGCATTGGTCATGGGGAGCTTTGGCCTGCTGGTTTTCTGCCTGGGAGCAGCTTTGTTCAAAAGGCTTTTCAGATCAGACTGAATGAATTTCAGAAGTTAATGTGGGCACATGCCTGGCATGTGCCCACGTTTTTCGATCAAATCGCGTACCGCGCTTATCGAGGTATCGGTTAGATTTCCAGGCGCTATTGGCGCTGTGGCACACGGCTTTCGACAGGTTCTGGCATGGGAATGCCAATGTGCGCCTTGATGTAGGCAAAGATATCTTCCATCGCCTGAACGGCCTCCGGGAACATCGGGGCCAAAATGGCGAAACAGTGCACCATGCCTTCCCAAACTTGCAAGGTTACATCCACACCGGCCAGCCGGGCCTTTTCGGCGAAGCGCCGCGAATCGTCCAGCAGGATCTCATTGTCACCAACCTGGATCATAACTGGCGGCAGACCATGCAGATCCGCATACAACGGCGAGAGCCAGGGATGAGTCGGATCATTATCTCCGACATAGTAACCGCCCCAAATCTCCCACGATCCCAGTGTGGAAATGTCCTTCCGGGCATTGGTGCGGTAAGACTCACCGCTACACTTGAGATCGGTCCACGGCGAGAGAGCCACCCCTGCGCAAGGCAGGGGAATGCCCTGATCGCGCAAGGAGACCAGCGTAGCCAAACACAACCCGCCGCCAGCCGATTCGCCCACGATGATGATGTTCTCGGCGGCAATGCCCTGCTCCAGCAGCCAGCAATAAGCCATCACCGAGTCTTCAACCGCAGCCGGGAAGGGATGCTCCGGGGCCAGCCGGTAGTCAAACAACAGGGCCGGCAGGCCGGTGCCTTCCACAAATTTGGCCACGTGCATGCGGTGATCGGTGCAGGACCCGCTGATATACCCGCCGCCGTGGGTGTAGAAGATCACCTTTTCTTTGGACGCGCCCACCGGCGCAATCCATTCCGCAGTCATCCCGTTAATGCTGAGCGCTTCCACCCTGATCCCTGCCGGAATCTTGCCAAATTTTTTGGCGCCAGCTTCGTATTCTTCCCGCAATTTGGGAATTGATGTATTGTGGTCCACCCGCTCCCGCCGCAGTTTGAACTGCATCAAATGGCGATTGCGGATCATAAACAGAACCATACGGCTTTTCATACTTTGCATGATCATTTCCTCTTGTTTTTTCTTTCAGGGTTACTTGTTTTCCCTGGCTTTATCCAGGTACTCCTGCTTTCTGCGCTCAATTTCTTGGCGGCCGTTGCGGATCACTTCCACAACGTCCAGCTGGTCAATATCGGCCGCAAACAAGTCCGGGCGTGGGCCAGGCTGCGCAATCCGGTAACTGGAGCCGTCCCTTTCACGGGTCAGATAACCGGTGTCAATCAACCTGCGCCGCAGCGACCCATGATCGATCAAACCATCCGGATTGACATTAACAATCCAGGAATTCAGGGCTTCATTGATCGCTGCTTCGCTGAACGAATCAGCCGGGGGAATGACCAGTACGGCGCTTTTCAATAAAATGTGTTCATCAATCTCATTCTTTGGAAAGCCCGCTGGACCACCCCGCAGACAAAGCGCAGTCAAACGCTTGACGAATTGTTCTTTCGTTACAACTACCTGTGTATTCATTTGGTTCACCTCGTTCAAATTCAATCCTGTGCAACAGCTTTGTGCGCGCCGTACAGGAACAGGTCAACGCACTGGTCAATGACGGTATCCAAAGCAGCCATATCTTCATCCTGATAAAAATACTTTATCACCTCAATCATCGCAAACTCAAACAGGTCTTCCAGCACCACCGGCGGCAGATCAGCGCGGATCTCTCCGCTTTGCTGACCCAGCGCAATCACCGCCTGGCCCAACCGCGACAGGCCGCCTTTTTCTTCATCTTCCGGATAAAAGGAGATGATATTCCGGGTACGGTAAATGAGGTATTTCTCAAACAACACCTTCTGCCTGGCAATGCCCTTGATCAATTCCTTGAAGATCGCCACCATGCGAGTGCGCGTATCGGGCAACTGTTGCAGACGGGCGATGCGCTCGTCATGCCGGCCTTCGAAAGAGCGCTTCATGAATTCATTGACAATGGCCTCTTTTACCGGGAAATAGTTATACAGCGTGCCTTTGGCAATATCGGCTTCCTCGGCGATCTGCTCCATGCTGGTTGCGTCATAGCCCAATTCCTCGAAGAGAGACATGGCTGCCTCAACGATCTTCTTACGCGTCTGTTCTTTTTTGCGCTCCATGCGGCTCAAGTCGGGGACTTCGTTTTCGCTCATGATTGACTCCGTTTATAATTGAACATTGTATAAATTTATACTACGTTCATTTTATCCGCACAATTTGATCTTGTCAAGGTGGAATTTGTTGATCGGGTGCAGTTTGCTTCATCCAGAACGTGCTAGAATCGGTCTATGACTGAATCTCTGCCCTTGATGCAAGTGCGCCGCCTGTATGATGACTTCGACGCACCGGTGACGGATGTGGACTGCGGGCAGCTGTGCGCCCCGCATAACCCGCACGACAAGCCCTTCTGCTGCGACATCTGCGAAGCCGTGCCAGCGGCTTACCGTCAGGAATGGGATTATTTGCGCCAGCACACCGGCCTGTGGCATGCCTACCGCGGCGATGAATGCCCGCATGAGCAGGCCGACCCGGCCGCCCTGCTGGCGGAAACGCCGGAACATATGCTGCTGCTGGCCTGCCTGGGACCGGCGCATTGCCAGCGCGGCTACCGCGCCATCAGCTGCCGTCAATTCCCTTTTTTCCCCTATATCTCAACCGATTATCGCTTCACTGGTCTGGCCTATGAGTGGGCGTTTGAGGAAACCTGCTGGGTGATCAGCAACCTGGGGCGGGTGACGGACGCTTACCGCCAGCAATTCATCAGCACCTACGACGCCCTGTTCGAGCAATGGCCGCAAGACTTTGACAGCTATGCCATCCTCTCTGAACAGATGCGGGCGCATTACAGCGAGAAACGGCGGCGCTTTACGCTGCTGCACCGCAACGGCAAGGCATACCTGGTCAGCCCGGCCAGCGAACGCATGCAGCAGGTAACGGCAGAGGATTTGCCGCGGTTTGGGGCATACAAACACTCTTGATGAAAAGAAAATGGCTTTCAGGTTGCCATTCCAAAACACAAAATCACAGAAAGAAATGCTGCTCATGAAAAAATCCGTATCTCTGATCTGGCTTTCCTCTTTGACCCTGCTGTTCGTTCTGGTCTATGCCGCATTGGGCCTGTTCTGGTTGGGAGAAGGCGCTTCCTACGACTTCACCACCCTGCACGGCCAAACCGTGCAGATCCAGGGGCGGGGCGTTTACCAGTTCGACACCGTTTTGTCAGCCGCCGCTTTCCGCGGCACGGATATGATCACCCTGTTTGTGGTGCTGCCCCTGCTGGCAATCTCTCTCCTGCAATACCGCCGTGGTTCGCTGCGAGGTGGATTGCTCTTGACCGGGTCATTGTTTTACTGTTTTTACAACGCCCTTACCCTGGCTACCGGTGCGGCCTACAACAACCTTCTGCTGCTGTACATTGCCGCCATGTCGCTGGGTTTCTTCGCCTTTGTGCTGGCACTCATGCAGGTCAAGCTGGATGAACTGCCCAAACGCGTCCTGCCCGGAATGCCGCACCGCGGCATCGCAGCTTTTATGCTGGTGGCGGGCGTCGCAACCGCCATCATCTGGCTGGCCTTGATCCTTGCCCCTCTATTGCAGGGTACAGTACCGGAAGCCGTGGCAAGTTATACCACCGTGATCACCTTTGTCCTCGACCTGGGGTTCATCACCCCCATTGCCATACTGACCGGCATAATGATCCGGCAGCGCAAGCCACGAGGATATGTGTTCGCTTCCTGCTTGCTGCTCATGCTCACCCTGATCGGTCTGGTGGTGATCGGACAAACCATCTTTCAATTGCAGGCCGGGATCATATTCGGCATGCAGGAATTGATCGGTTTGATCGCGTCCTGGATCGTTCTGGCGGCCATCTCTGGCGGATTGCTGATTGCTTTCCTGCGCAATATTGCCGAAAAGGCAGGCTGAATCTCTGGCTTTCTGACAAACACGTTTGCCTCATGGCATTCTCAAGAAAGCTTGACAGTTACGATTTTCCAAAACAGTGCAGGTCATCCAGACCAAAGTAGATGCAAAATACAGATGATAATGGATTCCTCCCCCGGCACGGATTGGATTTGTCAATCAGGCTTTATAGGCCGGGGGGGAAAAGAAACGTGGGGTAAATAAACCCCGGTGATGCACAGACCGTCTTTCGTCCGGCCTCGTGCCATCAATAAAAGAAACAAATGGAAAATTAACTTTGAGAAAGCCATGACGTTTGCCTGTTTCGTCCTTGACATCTCCTCCAAACTCATGATATATTTCCCCCCGGTTGTAAAAACGAACTAGAAAGGCCAAGTGTTTTTTGTTTAGAACAGCATCGGTGCTTGTTTCCATAAAGTAGCATGAGTGCGCCTGTACCCTAACCGTCAGACGGTTAATTTGTTTTACCTGTTTACATATTCAGCCACGGGACGCATTCATGCCCCGTGGCTTTTGGTTTAACCCCGGTTAGAACCAGCTCGGGTGCCTTTCTGAAGCGCCGACCTGTCTTTGTTTACCCAAACCGTTTACCAGCCACGGGATTTTGCCGTGGCTGGTTACTGTTTAAGAACATGTTTCAGGAAAGCACAGACAATGAAGACAAAGAACAACGAAATCCACGACGGAGTCGTGATCAAAAAGAACAATGGGCAATACTGGGTATGGATGAATGGTCAGGCGCAGCGCTGTGGACTAAACCTGGCGGGCGGCGCCACTCATAAGGGCGGAAAAGGCCCACACAAAAGGCACGATTCACCTGTGGACATCGTCGTAGGCGAGCGGGTGGGTGTCAGGATAATCTCCGATGGTAGTGCATACATCTGCGAAGTATACCCGCGCGCCAACCGCCTGGCGCGGCGTGCCGCCCAGTCCATGCCGGGGGCACATGCCGCCGAGCAAGTGATCGCCGCCAATATCGACCAACTGGTGGCGGTGATGTCCCTCAGCCAACCCGCTCCGCGCTGGAACCTGCTCGACCGTTATCTGGCCTCAGCCGAATCACTGGACATTGAAACGCTGATCTGCCTGACCAAGGCTGACGCGGCCGGTGATATTGAACTGGATGAGAATATCCAGCAGGAGATCGAGACCTACCAGCAAGCAGGTTACCGCGTGCTGCTGACCAGCGCCCACACTTGTCAGGGCATGCTCGCGCTGCAAGAGACCCTGAACGGAAAAATCTCGGTATTGATGGGCAAGAGCGGCGTGGGCAAAAGCTCTCTGCTGAATGCCTTGCTGCCGGGCCTGGATTTGCGCGTAAACGCAGTGAACGAGGCCACCGGTAAAGGCCGCCATACCACCACAGGTGCAGAAATGTATGCCCTGGATTCTGGCGGCTGGCTGGTCGATACGCCCGGTACGCGCGAGTTTGGCCTGTGGGACGTGGACTGCGATGACCTGGCCTGGTTTTTCCCCGAAATGCGCCCCTGGCTGGGACAGTGTCGCTTTGGCCTGGACTGCCAGCACGACGAAGAACCGGGCTGCGCTGTGCGCCAGGCAGTGATGAGCGGGCAAGTCAGCCCGCGCCGTTATTTCAGTATGATGAAGTTGAAGGAAGAAGGGTATTTCCAATGGTAGACGAGATGTTTGCATGGATGCTGGAAGAATCGCATTTGCGCGGCAAACGCATGTCCAAAGACCGGCGTCATTCCGGCGCGCGCGTGGAGACCGAATGTTTTCGCTGCACGCACTGCGGGGCGTATGTGGTGCGCGAACCGCTCTTTTCGGGGGTGGTCAATCGCAATCATTGTCCCTATTGCCTGTGGTCGCGGCACGTGGACTGGCAGCGCGCCGGTGACCGCATGTCGGCCTGCAAAGGCCAAATGCGCCCGGTTGGGCTGGCACTCAAACACCAGCGCAACAAATACGCCGCTGAGTCCGGCGAGCTGATGCTCATTCACGCTTGCAAGGATTGCGGCCAGGTTTCGGTTAACCGCATCGCGGCCGATGACTGCACCGAAGCTCTGCTGGCGGTATTCACGGACATCAACTTGCTTAACGAGCAAGTCTGCACCAGCTTGCGAGATGCGGGTATTACCTGGCTGACGCAAGAAAAAATGGATTTGGTTTGCTGCCGCCTGTATGGGGCGAAGGAGGCTGCCAGAACCGCGCCTGCGGGCGCGGTGCCCTGAAGTGTACATAGAGAGACTGCTCAAATAAACTCCCCAAAACGATGCTTTTGGGGAGTCTTTGTTACTATTTTCTTTCTCAATAGTTATTCTGTGGGAAACCTTCAATCCATTACTTCAATCCTGATTTGGCGACCTGGCGCTTTTGCGAGAGAAGGATTATTGCGTCACGCAAAACCGCAAAGAAATACTTCTTACCCATCTCTTTCATTTCATTCATTTCCAAATGTGACGGAATTGTTTTTGAGAAACCTTGGCCGAGAAGTGTTTTCTCCTATGCATTTATAGTTGGTTTGGTTACAATCAAGCCATGGAAAATTCACAGACACCCAAATCGAATTTGGCGCGCGGCTACCCCATCGCTCTGGCCAGCGCCATTTTTCTGTCCACCACGGCCATCCTCATCCGCCACCTGACGGTGACCTATGCCCTGCCGGCGATGGTGCTGGCCTTCTGGCGAGCTGTCTTTGTAACAGCCACTCTGTGGGCGTTCTTCTCTGCCTTCCGGCGCCCTTTGCTGCATGTGGAAAAACGGCACTGGCCCTATTTGCTGATCTATGGTTTTGTGCTGGCAGTGTTCAATTCGCTTTGGACAATCTCGGTGGCCGAGAACGGGGCGGCAGTTGCCACGGTGCTGGTCTATTGTTCGGCAGCTTTCACCGCCCTGCTGGGCTGGTGGCTGCTCAAGGAACGTCTGGACGGGATCAAGCTGCTGGTGGTGGTGCTCAGCCTGGCCGGATGTGTGCTGGCTGCCGAGGCCCTGGACCCGGCCATCTGGCACATGAACTGGTACGGCATCCTGACCGGTGTGCTGGCCGGCCTGTTATACGCCATCTACACCCTGATGGGCCGCTCGGCCTCACAGCGCGGCCTCAATTCCTGGTCGGCTCTGCTGTACATCTTCGGCGTAGCTTCCTTGTTTCTGCTGTTGTTCAACCTGTTTTTTGGCCAGGCCATTCCCGGCGGCGCCAAACAGGCGGTTGATCTCCTCTGGCTGGGGAATGCCTGGGCTGGCTGGGGTGTCCTGTTCGTGCTGGCAGCCGTGCCCACCGTGGCCGGTTTCGGCCTGTATAACCTCAGCCTGGTATATCTGCCTTCCAGCGTCACCAACCTGATCGTTACCTCGGAGCCTGTCTTCACGTCCGTGTTCGCCTATTTTCTACTGGGAGAGCAATTGAACCAGGATCAATTGAGCGGTGCAGTATTGATCCTGGCAGGTGTGGTCATCCTGCGCATTCATGAAGGGCGGGTGGCGCGCACAGCACAGCCTGTTTCAGCCGAAATCTGAAATGCCTGCCGCTGCCTGGTATTAAATCAGTATCGCTGCACGAGTTCCAGACCGACAAATTTCGTGCAGCGATTTATCGGATTAGAGAGGCTCTGGAAGCGTATAAATACCCAATCCAGATTTCTTTAATCCGTAATTTTTCTCATCTTTCAAAGTGCTGAAACCAATCTATTGTCTGCTGTCTGACTTCATTATCCCTGATTTCGCCAACGGAATGGTTAATGGCTTGTTAGGGGTGAATTAAGGTTTTTTAACAAGCTCACCTGGCATTCCTTGCGCCAATCCAGCCTTCCTGCCATGCCCGCACGATCAACCGTCACTCAGTATAAACAAGCCAGGGTGAAATATGTGATCAGGCCGCAGCTTCAATACCCTGTTCGCTCAACCAGTCAAGCATCTTTTGTTCGATCTGGTCGCGCACCTGGCGAAATTTTTCCAGCTTCTCGTCATCCGGGCCTTCAAATGTAGCCGGGTCATCAAATGACCAGTGCAGCCGCACATTGACCCCGGGCCAGATGGTTGGGCAGTTCTTCTCTGCCTTGTCACATACCGTGATCAGCGTATGCAGCAAAACTTTGCCTAAAAATTGATCCACCCCTTTGGACGTGTGGCCGGAAAGATCGTAACCGATCTCCTGCATGACCTGAATAGCGAATGGATTCACCACTTTTGGCTCCAGACCCGCACTGTAGACTTCAAAATAGTCTCCGGCAAAGCGGCGCAAAAAGGCTTCTGCCATCTGGCTGCGGGCGGAATTGCCCGTGCAAAGAAAAATCACCCGATTCTTTTGGTCCATGCCTGCTCTCTCTTTTCCAATATTAAAACGAATAGACTGCCCGTTCAATTGCTTTTTGGTCTTTGGGAACAGCTGCGAAGCAGGGTAGATATGGGGGTGTTTTGGCGCTTCGCGCCAAAAATACCCTTACCAAACTTGTTTTTCACGGCAATTCCCAGAGATCTTGTTCTTATCTTAAAGCACCCAGCCAGAGATGGGTTAACAAAGCGTTATGGGTTTGTTAATGTTTATGCCATGCACTGCGCAGCAGGCTGGCGCACATTCCCGGTAAAATTGACCCCTTTTTGTGCAATAATAAATACAGCAATATTGTTATGGACAGTCTCCTGGATCAGACTTATGGAGGACGAAATGAAACAACCTGTCATCTCGCGCCCCGAATTCCCTGAAGGTTACCTGCCAAAGGAACCCGAAGCTTTTTTGACCTGGGCACATGTTGAACAAAAACTGGGCGGAGCCTTGCATTACTGGTTGTGCTCAGTGCGCCCGGACGGGCGGCCGCATGTCGTGCCGCGCTGGGGGGTATGGGTGGATGGCAAGCTGTACTATGACGGCAGCCCGGAAACGCGCCACGCCCGCAACATCGCCGAAAATGATCAGGTGAACCTGCATCTGGAAAGCGGGGAAGAGGTGGTCATCATGGAAGGCGTTGCAGGGGCCATCCTTAAGCCGCCCGCCAGCCTGGCTGCAAAAGTGGCCCTGGCCTATGCCGCCAAATATGCCGCCCGCGGCTATGCGCCACAGCCAGATCAATGGGACGACGGCGGCTTGTACGCATTCACTCCGCACAAGGTGCTGGCCTGGACTGAATTCAACCGCGACCCCACCCGTTTTGTACTTGAACCGTGAGGTCTCTGCCCAAACCAGGTTGATTATTTCTTCCCAAAACCCCGTCATTTCGCCATACTGCCCCATCTCAACATCCTGCCCCGGCAATCATAAGGTTTGCAAGCACGCCTCATCCGCTGGGGGAGGGAAAGAACCCTTAACCAAGGGCCCATTGGTCTGTGATGTCGTGCTATCAACCAGATAAAGAAATGAAAAAATTACTTCGAGAAGTCTGTGGCCAAGGAAACTGGTGCATTTTGCATGGTACAACATGCCTTGTATAATCAATTTAACCAAGTCTGTCTCGTGAAGGGAGTTTCCATGAGAAAAAATGGCGAGAAAATTCTCTACTGGCTGCCCAGGTGTTTGGGCATTTTGCTGGCTGTCTTCATCAGTCTGTTTGCCCTGGATGTGTTTGGCACAGGCGCCGGTTTCTGGCAGACGGCCCTGGCACTTCTCATCCACCTGCTGCCGACGGCCCTCATCCTAGCGGCAGTACTGCTGGGCTGGCGCCGGGAATGGCTGGGCGGGCTGCTCTTCATCGGCCTGGGAGCGTGGTATATCATCATGACCCGCGGCCGTGAGCATATCACAGCCTATCTCTTGCTTACTGGTCCAGCCCTGTTGACTGGTGCGCTCTTTCTGGTCAACTGGTTCAGGAAAGCCAATCATCAGACCCGACCCGGATAGGATGCGCTTGCCGCAGACAGTCCATTTTCGGTAAAATAAAAAGAACACGGTCAAGCTTTACTGGCGGGCGGCTCTCTCTGATCTGCAGGGGTAATTACAAGGAGGAGAACATGGCAAAACCCTCATTTGGTCTGGCGCGCATTCACATGGAAGCAGGCGAAGTGCGCGACTTTCTGCCCGCCCTGGCGGCCAAATTAACCGCAGCCGGGGCCGAGGTTTACCTGGAAGAAGGCTATGGCTCGGGTATGGGTCTGAGCGAAGCGGATTACCGGGCAGCCGCGCCGGACGTGCACTTTGTCTCTCAGCAGGAAGTCTATCAACAGGATATAGTGCTGGTGCTGCGCTATCCGGGGGATGAGCCGCTGCGCTGGATGCGCCCGGGAGCCTGCCTGATCTCGATGCTGCATTACCCCACCCGCCCGCAGCGGGTCGCTTACCTGCACTCGCTGAGCATTGAGGCCATCTCGCTCGACTCCTTGAAGGATGACCTGGGCAAGCGTCTGGTGGAGAACCTGCGCTCGGTGGGCTGGAACGGGGTCAATGCGGCTTTCAAGGTACTGCACAAACACTTCCCCGGCTTTGGCTTCGAAAGCCCGCACCGCAATCCAGTCAAGGTCACCGTGATGGGCGCTGGCGCGGTGGGCATGTATGCCATTCAAGCTGCCGTGCGCTATGGCGACGAGGCCTACTGGCACCGCCTGGCAAACCAGGGTGTGACCGGCGTGCAGGTCACCGCCGTAGAATTTGACCTGACCAACCACGAAGCCATCATGACCCAGATCCTCAAATATACCGACATTTTGGTGGATGCCACCCAGCGCCCCGACACCTCCCGGCCGGTGATTCCCAACGCCTGGATCGGCCTGATGCGCCCGCATGCCGTGCTGCTGGACCTTTCGGTGGACCCCTACGTGTGCGAAGACGACCGCCCGTTGTCAGTCAAGGGCATCGAAGGCATCCCCCAGGGCAACCTCGACCAATATGTCTTCGCCCCCGACGACCCGGCCTATGATGCCATCCCGGCCTGCGTGGACACCCGCCATAGGCGCTTTGCCGTCTCGTGTTATTCCTGGCCAGGCATCCGCCCCACAGAGTGCATGCAGGTGTACGGCAATCAGGTGGCGCCCATTTTGCTGGCCATCCTGCAGGTGAACGGCGTGCAGAATATCAATGCGCAGGGTTATTATTTTCAACGCGCGATTGGGCGGGCGCTGCTGTCCAGGTGGGAATAAGATTGCGGTCGCAGGGGGGATTTGCAAACGCCCCTGCTATTTTGTGTTCCCCCGATGATATAATCACCCCCATGACCCAATCTGACCCTTCTACCGCACCCTCCGCCAACCGCCAGATTGCCCGCGCCGCCGGCACAGTGATGATCGCCATGGTCTTCAGCCAGTTGGTCGGCCTGCTGGCCAAAACCCTGACAGCCCGCGCCTTTGGCACGGGCATGGAAAGCGATGCTTTCTTCGCCGCCAACCGCTTCTCCGAGATCATCTTCAACCTGGTGGCCGGCGGTGCGCTGGGCTCGGCCTTCATTCCCACCTTCACCGGCATGCTGGCCCGTGAGGAACGCAAAGGCGCCTGGCAGTTGGCTTCCTCCATCGCCAACCTGCTGCTCCTCATCCTCACCACGATCGCCCTCCTTTCAGCCGTCTTTGCCCCGTGGATCGTGCGCCACATCCTGGCACCCGGCTTTGACCCCGATAAAGCCGCCCTCACCGCACAACTGCTGCGCATCCAGCTGCCTTCGGCGGTCATCTTTGGCCTCAGCGGCCTGCTGATGGGCATCCTCAACGCCCACCAGTACTTCCTGCTGCCGGCCCTGGCCCCGGCCCTCTACCAGATCGGCTGGGTGTTTGGCGCGCTGGTGCTGGCGCCGCGCTATGGGGTGCAGGGCATGTCCTGGAGTATTGTGGTCGGCGCCAGCCTGCACCTGCTGGTGCAGATCCCCGCTCTCTTCCGCCTGCCGCAGCGCCGCTACCAGTTCATGCTGGGGCTGCGCCTGCCCACCGTGCGCGAGGTC
>JAGVAB010000095.1 GCA_020060485.1 Anaerolineales bacterium | reverse complement strand
TCTATTCATTCTGTCACTGCTCAAGGATTTGAGCTCAAGGTCGGTCTTTTTGTCTTGGCCGCCAGTCTCAACTTCCTTTGGTAGCAACTTGGGTTAATTCGCTAATGCCTTGTGCATAATGATTGGTGTTAATATACGAACTATAATCTTGATAAACGATTTGTCCTCCATTTTCCCAAAAATAGTCAGCTACACCATATAATGGGACTTGTGTATCGCCATTTACATCATCGTATATTCCTCTTCCAGCTTCGCAAGCTCCATCTGTACCTGCCCCACACGCTATGATTAATACCGCATCTTGTAAAAGTAATTTTCCCGCCCTGCAATTAGTATCTCCGATACCACAGTCTCTCGAATGTCCCTTTGGATCAGTATATCTTGTTGGGTTATTGTCTGCGTATGCATACCGATCATATGACTGAGTATCTCTGGTTCGAGGCACAATCGTATCTGCCTGAACAAAATGTGCTATAACAGGATCATACCAACGTGCTACATAAAAGGACAATCCCAGGCTATTCTCATAGCGTTGATTTGTATATCGATACTCCGTTGGCGTCAGGCCGCGGCTGGCACGCACCTCCCCGAATCAAACCGCACACCTCGAAAAGCCCGGTGTACGGTTTGATCATAATAACTCAGGGGAGGATTCTTTAGCCTTCATCTGCTCGGAATACACTGCGCTGCCGCCTGATGCACTGCTTTACCAGGAACCCAAACTCAACCCGCACCAGCGGGATTAGATGTAAAAATCAACCGCCTTGCCCAGGGAATATTCAAGGGCCGAGCGGATGATCTCGGCGTAGGTGGGATGGGCGTGGATGATCTCGGCCACTTCGTGAATATCCGTCTTGAGGGCGATCATGTTGGCCAGTTCCTGCATGATCTCGGATACGCCATGCCCCATGGCCTGGGCAGCCACCACCCGCTGATCCTTGATCCATAATTTCAGGAAACCCTCGGGAAATTCCTCAATGCTGGCGCGCAGGTTGGCGGTAAAAGGCACCTTGACCACCTGCACTCCGGTCAGGTCCTGCGGCACGGTACCCACGCCCACGATCTCCGGCAGGCTGTAAATCACCGCCGGGATAACTTCATAGTTCATGGCACGCAGCGTCTGGCCGGGTTTGGCCATGATGTTTTCGGCAGCCACAATGCCCTGCTGAATGCCCACATGCGCCAGAATGGATTTGCCGGTGGCGTCGCCAATCGCCCAGATGCCGGGCACATTGGTCTGCTGGTAATCGTTGACATTCACACCCTTGAGGGTATAGTCAATGCCCAGGGCTTTATAGGTCTCCTCGTGCACCACTGCCATGCGCCCGATGGCGATCAGGGTCATGCTGCACGCCACCTCGACCAGTTCTCCCGTTTTCAGATTCTCGGCAGTCAGGATGCCGTCCTTGACAGACAAAACCTTGTGCGAGGTGAGAATGCGCACACCATTGGCTTCCATCAAGCGGGTGATCTCGGTTGAAATATCCTCATCCATGCCGGCCAGCACCCGGTCGAGGAATTCCACCACCGTCACCCGGCTGCCCAGGTTGGAAAAGATGGTCGCAAATTCCAGGCCGATCACCCCGCCGCCAACGATGGTCAGCGTTTCGGGGCGCTCATTGATGCTGATCAGGCGGTTACTGCTGACGATGGAAGGATCGTTTTTGTCCACAAAGCCGGGAATCAGCGGTTTTGAGCCGGTGGCAATGACAATATGCTCGGCCTCAATCAACTCTTCTTCATTGGTATAGTGCATGACTTCGCCGTCTGCGTCCAGTTTGCCGTTGAGGATGCGCACCTTGCCGGGAGCCATGATCTGCGCTTCTCCCTGATAGAGATCGATTTTATGGTGCAGCAGCAAATCCGTGATGCTCTCGCGGGTATTCACCACCACCTGATTGCGCCGGGCAGCCACGCGGGCAAAGTTGATCTGAAAATCAGAGACTTCCACGCCGTACTTGTGGCTGTCGGCCACATCGCGGGCGATCTTGGCTGATTCGATCATGGCCTTGCTGGGGGTGCAGCCCCAATTGGTGCAGATGCCGCCGATGAAATCGCGCTCGACCAACGCCACCTTGCCGCCCAGTTGGGCAATGCGCACCGCACAGCTATGGCCCGAAGGGCCGCCGCCAATGATCACCACTGTATATTTCTTCATAGAGCTTCTCCCTGTCCTTGCGCCCAATGATGGGTGCAAGAAACATTTATAAGATAATAAGTATCCAATATATCTGTTATTCGCGATTATACTCCCGTTCCCCAAAAATGGGAATTTCCGCACAGGCTTTGCTCTTTCAAGTTCATTTCACGCGCTCACCGGGCCTGCCTGCGCCTTCATTTCTCCGTGCCTTGCTTCTGCTGGGCCATCCGCAGAAAGGTCTTCTGGGCATCCCGGGCAGTATGCTCGGAACGCGGGTGCAAATGACGGTAACTGCCATCGGGCAGCATCAGGCGTGACTTGACATTGTCTTCCATCAGGGTCTTGAGCATGTAGGTTTGAATGCGGCGCACCAGAGCCGGGTTCTCCACCGGAAACAACACCTCCACCCGGCGGTTGAGATTGCGCGGCATCAGATCGGCGCTGCCCAGATAGATCAGGGGTTTGCCGCCATTGCGAAAGAAGAAAATGCGGCTGTGTTCAAGAAAACGCCCCAGAATACTGAGCACGCGAATATTTTCGCTCATGCCCTTGATCCCCGGCCGCAGGGAACACATGCCGCGCACGATCAAGTCCACCTTGACCCCTGCCTGGGAAGCCTGGTACAGCAGCTTGATGAAGGGCTGGTCCACCAAAGAATTCAGTTTGAAGATGATATGACCGCGCTCACCGTTCTGCTGGTTTTCCATCTCATGGCGGATCAAATTCTCAAGCTGGCCGCGCAGGTTGATCGGCGCAACGAGCAGCTTGCGATAATCATCCTTGAGGGAATAGCCGGTCAAATAATTGAACATGTCGGTGGCATCCGCCCCAATCTCTTCATCGCAGGTGAACATGCCAATATCTTCGTATAACTGGGCGGTAACATGGTTATAGTTTCCTGTGCCCAGGTGCACATAGCGGCGGATGTGATCGCCTTCCTTGCGCACCACCAGGCCGATCTTGCAATGGGTCTTCAACCCCATCAATCCATACGTCACATGCACGCCTTCCTGCTCCAGCATCTTGGCCCAGCCGATATTGGACTCCTCATCAAAACGTGCTTTTAATTCCACCAGCACGGCCACCTGTTTGCCATAATCCCGCCGGGCTTCCAGCAGGGCATTGACCACAGGTGAATTGCTGCCCACCCGGTACAGGGTTTGCTTGATGGCCAGCACCTTGGGGTCGCGGGCCGCTTCCCGTAAAAATTCCACCACCGGCGAAAAAGACTCATAGGGATGATGCAGCAGGATGTCATTTTTGCGGATCAAAGAAAAGATGGAAACACTGGCATCCTCCTGTTTGGGCTTCAATGCCAGCGGAGTAGCGGGCACAAATGTCTTGTATTTCAAATCATACCGGTCAATGGCGGTCAACTGCATCAGGGAACTCAGACTGAGCGGGGTGCCCATATAATACACATCCTTGGGATCCATTTCCAGATTCTCTTCCAGGATCTCGCGGATGTAATCCGGCATGTCATTTTGCACGATCAGGCGCACCACCCGCCCAAAACGCCGCTTGCGCACATTCTCTTCCATCGTTTCCAGCAGATCCACCGCTTCCAGCTCCTGAATATCCATATCCGCGTTGCGGGTCACATGGAATGGATGCACCTCCAGCACCTGCATGCCGGGAAAAAGTGCGGCCAGGTTGGCCATCATCACCTGACTGTTCCACACAAAAAAGTGGTTGAAGGGCACAGTGCCGTCCTTGCGCACGCTGCCGGAGGAACGCTTGATCGGCAGCAGATTCGGCAGGGTGGCGGGCACTTTGACCCGGGCGAAATGGTGGCCGCCCTCGCGATCGCTGATCAGCACCGCCAGGTTGAGGCTCAGGTTGGAAATATGCGGAAAGGGGTGCCCTGGGTCAAAGGCCAGCGGGGTGAGCACCGGAAAAACAACCTCGTTGAAATAGGCATCCACAGTTTCTTTTTGCTTTTCGTTCAATTCCTCATAATTGAGAATGTGGATGCCTGCCTCATCCAGGGCGGGCTTCAAAACATCGTGAAAATAGATGCGCACTTCTTCCATCAAACTTTTGGCCTGTTTGCGAATCTCGGCCAGCTGCCGGGCCGGGGTCAGACCATCCATCGAAAGCTCGGTCATACCCGATTCGTTTTGCATGATCAACCCGCCAACCCGTACCATGAAGAATTCGTCCAGGTTGGAACCCACAATGGACAGGAACTTGACCCGCTCCAGCAAGGGGTTGTCCTCGTCCCGGGCTTCTTCGAGAACGCGCCGCTGAAACTCCAGCAAGCCCAGTTCACGGTTAATATAATTATTGGGGTTGTCCAGGTTTTCGTTATCGAAACGCGGCTTCAGTTCTTCAGGCATCTTATTCTCCAGCCAGGAATTGGAATGTTCAAGTTAACTATACATACAGGAGGAGAAAACGTCAACTCTTGACAAACCGGGAAACATGGCCTTCCCGAAGTTAATTTCGCATTCCTTTGCGGGAAAGGGGCTTTTTATGCAAACCATTATTGGCATTTTGGAACAACCTTTAGCCGGATATCCTCCACTGTTTTGGAAAATCGCAAAGATCAAGGTGGTTTGAGAACGGAATGCCATGAAATGATGGGAGTTTGGCAACTTTCCCGGCAAACCCCGGAGACCCGCTAAAATCATGTATTTGCTCAAAACAGCTTTATGCTACAATCAAAATCACCCTGGATCACCTGGCAGAAAAGGAGAAAAATCGGGACATAACGCTTCACCACAGGTTTTTCCGCGCCGAAAAAATCTCTCCGGTTGTTTGTTGAATAAACCGCGAAACTCTTTCAAAGGATGCTGAGATGACATTTACAGAATTGTTACGTTTGTTTTGGATGTTCATCAAGATCAATCTGCTGACCACATCCGGCCCGGCTTCGGTCGGGCTGTTGTATCAGGAAGCAGTCGGCAAGATATTGACAGAGAGTGAATTTGTCGAAGCCGTGGGATTCTCCAGCGTGCTGCCCGGCAGTGACGCTCTTCAGTTGGCAATGTTCGTGGGATATGCGGCAGGCGGCTTGCCGGGTGCATTGACCGCATTGTTGGGCTCCATCCTGCCCCCCACCATTCTGATGCTGGGCATCATCTCTATCCTGCAGCGCCTGCGCGGCGAGGCCTGGGTGGGCAATTTCGTAGAGGGTCTGGCACCTGCCGTTGCTGTCTTGATGGTGCTGGTCGCCTGGGATGTGTTCAAGGGAGAAGGAAACGGGCAAATGCAAACCACAATTGGCATTGCTGCGGCAAGCCTGGTGGCCTACCTGCTCAAAGTCCCCTCGCCTTTTGTGCTGTTGGCGGCCGGCCTGGCCGGCGTGGTGCTGTTACGATGAATACACCATCATTGACCCTCTTGTTGTGCACCAATGGCGCGCCAGTTGGCCGGCCGGCGCTGGATTATGGGGTATGGCTGGCCGGGGTACTGCATCTGCCGGTGACCCTGCTGGGCATTGTGGAATCACCATCACAAGACACCCTTGTGCAAGAGGCTTTACAAGCGGCACAAATGCAGTTGGAGGCGGAGCATATTTCATTTGCTGTTCAGGTGCGCTCTGGCCGTGCCCGCGAAGTGATTTGCGCCGAGGCCATCCCGGAGCAGCATTTGGTCATCATTGGGCCGATGGGACGCCCAAAATGGCGGCAGTGGCTGCAAGGCAGTGCCTTCCGGCGGATGATGCCGAACCTCCAAGCGCCTTTCATCTACACGCCCACGGCACACCGCCAACTGGAGCACATTTTGGTGAGCACGGGCGCGCTGGAACACGCCATCAACGCCGAGTGCTGGGCGCTGTTTCTGGCGAAACGCACCGGCGCGGCGCTATCCATCCTGCATGTTGCTGAAACTGCACATTATCATTATCCCACTATCGAAAAAATGGAAACGCATTGGAAAGACCTGTTGTCCGCCGACATTCCCCAGGCCCGCCATTTGCGCGCCTTGTTGGCACAGGCCAAAGCCCAGGGTGTTGAAGCCACATTGCAGGTGCGTCATGGTGCCGTGGTGCGTGAAATCATCGCCGAAGCGCGCACCGGCCAATACGATCTGGTGGTGATGGGATCAAAATACAGCTCACACAGCTTGCGCCGTCAGTATCTGCCCGATGTCGCCGCCGAGGTAATGGAATCCCTGAATTCACCCGTACTCATCGTGCGCGCCGATCAAACCTGCATTCTGGCAGCGCAGCCGCCAGAAGATGAGGGAAAAACTCTTTGAGCAAATTCCGTTCCAATGGCCGCCTGCGAATTATCCCAAGCGAATTGATCGCAATGGCATGTTTTTTCTGGGTCTTTGGGAACAATCGTGAAACATGGTAGATAATGGGGGTGTTTTTGGCGCTTCGCGCCAAAAACACCCCCACCAAACTTCTTCTTCACGGTGCGATTGCCAGGCAACGCCCATTCACAAGGTAATGCATGCTGG
>JAGVAB010000002.1 GCA_020060485.1 Anaerolineales bacterium | reverse complement strand
ACGGCTCATACGTTGTGCATTTACATCAATCGCTTGTTGGGTAAGCCAAATTTCCTTCAGATCAAAGCTCTGGCTTTTCCTAACTAGCATAAGACCCTAATATTAACCACTTGACACGCCTTCCTGCTCGTGTTATCATCGGTCAAATTAAAGAACAGGTTGTTTAGACGTTTACAATTGAATAGCGGAGATATGGCGGCTGCAGCTTGACCAGAAACAGGACAAGCTGACGAGGTGGAGGTTCCTCCCTGCGAAGGGAGCGCTAATCCTGAAAAACTTCAGGAGAAAATCGAAAGATCAGCGGATGCCTCTAGAGCCTGATCACGGGCTTTGTTTTCTCCCTTTCAAATAAAGTGCGCATTCAAAAGCAGTCGGTGACGGCAGTGACAAAATGTGCACAGTGATTAACAAAAGCACGTTCGTGTTTTTGTTATGGTTGTATAGAAAGGGCTGCCGAAACAATCCTATCTTTGTGTTTACAAAGGGCATGCCTGGGCATGCTCTGTTATTTTAAATCCTAAAGGAGGTAGTATGGATACCAAAGAATTGCTGGCAAGATGTGCAGAAGATCAGGTTAAGTTTGTTTCCTTCCAGTTCTCCGACATCAACGGAAATGTGAAGAGTGTGGATGCCCCTTTGGCTCAGGTGGCTGGTGCTTTAAAGAACGGCATCTGGTTCGATGGTTCATCGGTTGAGGGTTTCGCCCGTGTTCAGGAAGGTGATATGCACCTCATCCCGGATGTGGACACATACGCAGTATTGCCCTGGAGCCCACCCGATATGCGCCGGGCACGTATATTCTGTGATATCTTCTCACCAAACGGTGTGCCGTATGCCAAAGACCCGCGTGGCACGCTCAAGCGCGCACTTAAAAAATTGAAAGAAAAAGGATGGACGTACAATATCGGTCCTGAACCGGAATTCTTCCTGTTCAAACGTAATGGCGGCGACCATATTCATCCGGTTCCGCACGATGTGGGCGGTTATTTTGATTTCTCGCCCGATGACGATGCTGTGCGTGTGCGCAGCGAACTCATGGCCGCTCTGGATATGATGGGTTTGGAAGTGGAAGTAGGCCACCATGAAGTTGCCCGCGGCCAGCACGAAATTGACTTCCGCTTTGCAGATGCCCTCAAAACTGCCGACAATGTCCTCACCCTGAAATACACAGTGAAAGCCATTGCTGCGGCGCATGGTCTGGTAGCTTCCTTCATGCCCAAGCCGATCTTTGGCGTGAATGGGTCTGGCATGCACTGCCATCAGTCCATCTCCGACCCCAATGGTAACAATCTTTTCTTTGATGCCGTGGATGAATTCAAAATGTCCAGGCTGGCCTATGGCCTGATCGCCGGTCAGCTCAAACACGCCCGGGCACTCTCGGCAGTGATCGCCCCCACAGTCAATTCTTACAAGCGTCTCGTACCAGGGTATGAAGCACCTGTGTATGTGGGCTGGGCACAATTGAATCGTTCGGCTTTGATTCGCATCCCGCGCTACAACGAGGGGATGACCCAGGCCGCCCGCTGCGAATTGCGCTGCCCGGATCCATCCAGCAACCCTTACCTGGCCTTCACCGCCATGATCGCGGCCGCCATGGACGGCATTGACAATGAACTGGTTCCGCCCAAACCGCTGAACAGTATCAATGTATACGAGTTGACCCCGGAAGAGAAGATCCAGCTTGGCATCACCCAGCTGCCGGGTTCGCTGCTGGAGGCACTGGAGGAACTGGACAAGGATACCGTGATCAAGGACGCCCTGGGCGAAGAGCTTTATGAGGTCTTCCGCCGGGCCAAATTGGCCGAGTGGGATGAGTACCGCATCCAGGTGATGGACTGGGAAATTGAGAAATACCTGGAAACTGCCTGAAGCTTTGTTTTGCTGTTTAGGTTGTTTCTCTCGGAACCACAGCGGGGCGCAGATGCGCCCCGCTGTTCGGTATTTAACGAATTGAACGGCTCATTCCTTCCCGGCGCCCAGCAGACGGCAGAAGGCGCAGGTCTGACCGCTGCGTGTGGGCTGACCGCAAACCGGACAGCGTTCTTCAATGGGAATCTCTTCTTCCACTTCCAGGTTGAAAAGTTGCTTGCCGGTTTTCAAAAAACGCACATAGAAATTCAACTTTGTGCCCGGGCTTCGTTTTTCCAGTTGATTGAGCAAATCCTTATACAGCAAAGACTTTGCCCCGGCACTATAGGGACACTCATCGTAGATATAACGAATGCCGCGCAGCAGGGCATAAGCGGCTGTCTCCCGCTCGTAAAAACGACAGAAAGGCTTGACCTTGCGGGCAAATCCTGCCGCCGCTGGCAGGCTCGGTGACTGGTGCGCCAACATTTCCACTGACCAACTGAGCGTGTTGCTCAGCAGGGCAGCAGCTTCGTCATCCAGATTGTGACCGGTAGCCAAAATATCATAGTGATGTTCTTGAGCGACCTGATTCATAATATGGCGTTTGACCAGCCCGCAAATTGCGCAGGGCTTTTGCCGGCCGCGCACCTGGCGCTGGTTAATCTCGGCAATGGTTTCACCATAGCTTTCCTTGATATCCACAATGTGCAGGTTCAAGCCATGCTGTTCAGCAAATTGCTGGCACAGGCTTCTGGATTCGACAGAGTACGGAAGACCCCTGTCAGTGTGATCGATGCCCAGATCGATATAGATCCCGTCAGTGTTATAATCCAGGCGGTGCAGCACATCCCACAGGGCCAGAGAATCCTTGCCACCCGAGACTGCCACCAGGATCTTCTCCTGCCGGGTGAAAAGCTGGTATTTTTCAATCATGCGTTGGGTTTGCTCTGGCAGCCAGGCCAGAAAATGCTCGCGGCAGAGGGCCATGTTGTGCTGCGGCATCTTGACCGAAGCGCGGCCCTCGCATTTTTTACACTTCATCCATCAGCCTCCGGAAATGACGGATACCAGTTGGATCACATCTCCGTCATGCAATAATTCATCTTCGGTCAAAAGGCTGCCATCCCTGACAGCCAGGTGTGCCTCTGCGGACACGTTCAGAATTTCCATGGCCCGCTTGACCGTGGTTTCCTTGCTCAGGACGAATTCCTTGTTTCGCAAAATAATGATGATCTTCACGCAAACTCCTTTTGAGGCCAAAATTTTACCAGATAATTTGAAACCAGTCTGGGAATGAAAGAATAGCTTTCCGGGATTTGCCGTGGAAAAGGTGTTTGGTGGGGGATGCGAATATGGATAAATTGCCCACGTGTTAGGTGCTGCTTATTGCTATAATCATTGCATCGTTCTGTGAACTGCGCTTACAGGAAAAAAGAAGATCATGCCTGTTTGGTTGGAAAGCCTGCTAGAGTCGTTATCGGAATTTGTTCTGTTGCCCAACATGGACAAAATTCGGGATTGGTTCATCCAAAAGCCCTTTTTGGTGGCTCTGATTTCGATTGTGCCGATCTTTGGCCCAATCATCTCCTATGGCATGGTACTGGAACAAATCAAGTTCCTCATCCTCCTTTTCGCAGATATTCTGATGCTCTTGCTGCTGCCGGTATATCCGATCTATAAATTGCTCATGGCGATAGACGTGTGGGTATTAACCACTCGCCGTAAAGCAGGGAAAGAAATCAGCAATATGGAGTGCTTCTGGAATTAATCTGGCTACTTTCTACCCATGAACGGACTTATAAAAAACGATTCTGAAATCATCGCCTTTGTGCTGTGCTGCTTCATGTCAGGCAGTATAGATTCTGCCGAGCTTCGTGCGTGGGGCATGAAGGTCATCGAAAACATGGAAGATTATCCTCTTTACCTGCTGGATCTGATCGACTTTGACGACCCTCGATTTCACATCTATGAGATCATCGGCTTTATTCCAGATGATGCAATTTCAAAGAATGGCCGCAGAACGATTGACCAACTGGCCCTATACCGCAAGAATATCCTTCCAGACAGCATGACCCGCAAAGATGCCACCCGCCAGGATTGGATCGACATCGATACTGTCCAGAAATTCAACAAGATTTTCAAGGATATACTTGATCCCATACCCATATCTGGGGCTCCTACCAGACCTTGATGAACCGACTGCTGTTTCCTCAAATTCCCTGCTTGACACTTTGCCCAGTTTCCGGTATAAGCCTTCTATGCCAACAAGAATTCTGACCCTTTTTCTAATTGCCATTATCAGCGCTGGTTGTGCCCTGACCGGCGGTCCACAAGCGGAAGCAACAGCCACTGCTGCCAGCGCGCAAACCATAGCCGCCTCCACACCTTCCCCGCTACCCTTGCCCAGCCCCACGCCCACTCCGCTGCCAGCCGTGCGTATTGCCCAGGCCGACCAGCTGATCTTCTACGGCGATTATGACCAGGCCCTTTCCATCTATCAGGCCGCGCTCAATTCAGCCGCTGACGCTGAAACCCAGGCAGTAGCCATGACCGGTGTCGGCCGTTCGCAGTATCACCGCGGCAATCCCAGGGAAGCCGTTCAAGCGCTGACCACAGTAGCCGAAAACTACCCGGACTATCCTCAGCTGGGTGAAACCTACTATTTCCTGGCCCTGTCCTACCAGGCGTTGAACAATCACCAGCTTGCAGCAGAGGCCTTCGAAAAAAGCCGCCTGGCGCAACCAGGCGTACTGGACGCCGATCTGCATGAATGGCGCGGCGATGCCCTGTCTCAAGCCAGGGAGTATGCTGCTGCAATCGATGCCTATCAGGCTGCCATCGACACCGGCTCACGGGCCGACATCAGCAGCCTGCAAATCAAAATTGCCAGGCAATATGACCTTCTGGGCGATTCCATCAACGCCCTGCGCCTTTACCTTTCCGTGTACGATGCCACCAGCAGCGAATTTACCCGCGCCCAGATGAACTTCCTGGCCGGGCAAGCCTATACCAAACTCGGCTTGCCTGAACAGGCACATGCCCGTTATCAAGATTCGATCTTGAATTACCCCCGCACCTATGACGCCTACTCCGGATTGGTGGCGCTGGTCAACGCAGGTATCAGCGTCGATCAATACCAGGCAGGCCGGGTGTACTACTTTGCCCGCCAATACGGCCTGGCCCTGGATGCCTTCACCCGGTACATGAAAGACAATCCTGATCATGATGGTTCAGCCCTGCACTATACCGCTCTATGCCTGCGTGAAATGGGGCGCACTGAAGAAGCTGTTGCAGACTGGAATCTGTTGATCAACCGCTTCCAGAGCAGCCCTTTCTGGGCTTCCGCCTGGGATGAAAAAGCCTATACAGAATGGATCTATTTCAAGCGCCCCAAACAGGCAGCCCAAACCTACCTGGACTATGTAGCCCGCTATCCAACTGCGGCAGAATCCCCAGGCTTTTTGTATGAAGCCGGGCGCATTCTGGAACTTGAAGGACAACTGGCAGAGGCAGCAGCCATCTGGGTGCGCTTGATGGATGAATATCCGTCCAATGAACTCAGCTACCGGGCGCTCTTCCTGGCCGCCATTGCCAGTTACCGCATTCAGGAATACCCCCTAGCCCTGGTACTCTTTCAGCGGGCACTGGTTCTGGGTGTCACCAATGCCGACCAGGCCGCCGCTTCCCTGTGGATTGGCAAAACCCAACAAGCTCAAAATGACGTCTCTGCAGCCCGCATTTCCTGGGAACAGGCCGCCCAGCGCGACCCCACCGGTTATTACAGCGAACGTGCCCGCCAGCTTTTGAATGGTGAAGCAACCTTCCAGGACAGCCAGTCCCTCGATCTGGAAATCGACTGGCAGGAAGAACGCCGCCTGGCAGAGTTGTGGGTGCGCAGCACTTTTGAGGTGCCGGTTGAGAGCAACCTGACTGAACTGGATACGCTGGCACTGGATCCGAACTTCATCCGCGGCAGCGCCCTGTGGGAAATAGGACGCTATACCCAGGCCAACCAGGAATTTGAAACCCTGCGCCAAAAATTTTCACAAGACCCGATCAACAGCTTTCGCCTGTTGAATTACCTGTTTGAGGTCGGCGCCTACCGCCCGGCAATTTTCACCAGCCGCCAAATACTGACCCAGGCCGGCATGGATGATGCAGCCACATTCACCGCACCGGATTACTTCAACCACATCCGCTTTGGCATCTATTTCAAGGACATCGTTCTGCCTGCCGCTGAAAAAGAAGGCCTTGACCCGCTGCTGATCTTTGCCGCCATCCGCCAGGAAAGCATGTTCGATGTCGGGGCAACCTCATCGGCGGGTGCCCGCGGCTTGATGCAGATCATGCCTGCCACAGGGGCAGAGCTCGCCGCAGATTTGAATTGGCCGCCCCATTATACTGAAGAAGACCTGCTGCGTCCTTATGTCAACATCCAGTTGGGCGCCCACTACCTGGCGCGCATGAAACGCTACTTCGACGGCGACATGGTGCTGGCTCTGGCAGGCTATAATGGTGGACCAGGCAATACCCTTACCTGGCGCAAGCTGGCCGAAGATGACGCTGATCTCTTTCTGGAGGTGGTGCGTTTTCGCGAAACCCGTTTATACATCACCCAGATCGCCGATTTCACCAGCCTCTACAAACGACTTTACGATGCCGACTACTAAAGGAAACAATTCCATGCACGGACTTGTCTCCCTTTTGCCTGAACCCTATTACGCCCGCGTGAAGAATATCTGGCAAGAGCTGGAAACGCGTTTCGGTCTCAAGGGTATCCAGACCACACCCTACCCCCACTTCTCCTGGCAGATCGGCGAAGATTATGCCACGCAGCTTCTGGATGAAGCCGCACATGAAGTTTCCCTTATCACCCCGCCTTTGCAGATCACAACCACCGGAGTGGGTATCTTCACCGGCCCCAACCCGGTCATCTACATCCCGGTGGTCAAAACGCCCATTCTTGCTAACGCACACGCCCACATCTGGCAGCGTTTTCAAAATGTTGGCCAAGACATCAGCCCTTATTACAGCCCCGACCTGTGGATGCCGCACATCAGTCTGGCCTATGAAGATGTGACCACTGAAAACATTGGAGAGGTGATGCAGTGGCTTGCCTTCCAGGATTTCTCCTGGGAAATGACGATTGACAATATCTCCTACATTTGCGAACCTGCCGGCGAGATCGGTGCGCTACAATGCACCTATTCTTTTTGCGGGGAATGAATGGAAAACAAAACCAGGAATCACCTATGCGCATCCTGATGGTTCATAATCTCTACCAACAAAGAGGCGGTGAGGATATCTCCACCGAACAGGATGTCGAGTTATTGCAATCCCATGGGCATGAGGTTCAAACATACTTCAGAAACAATGAAGAAATCAGGCGATATTCCCTGTTGAAGAAAGCCTCCCTCTTTTTCCGGCCTGCCTGGTCATGGCAGGCCTATCGCCAGATACGAAGAATACTCAAAACCTTTCAACCGGACGTTGTCCACGTACAAAATTTTTTCCCCCTGATTTCCCCTGCCGTTTTTTATGCTTGCCACAGCCTGAAGATTCCCGTGGTATTCAGCTTGCGAAATTACCGCCTGGCATGTGCAAACAGTTATTTCTATCGCGACAACATGGTATGCGAGGACTGCATCCGCCACTCCGCGCTGCATGGCATGGTGCATAAATGCTATCATCGATCACTCGTACAAACTGCTTCCGTTACCATGATGCAGGTCATACACCGCTGGTTGAAAACATGGGAGAAAAAGATCGATGTTATTGCGCCCGTGTCAAAATTTGCGGCCAGAAAAATGCTTGACATGGGCCTGGGTTCGGAGAACACCCTGGTACGCAAGAATTACCTGATGCAGGATCCTGGTGAAGGGCATGAATCGCGCACCGGGGCGGTATTCGTTGGCCGCCTGAGCCCCGAGAAAGGCACAGACACCTTGATCCGGGCCTGGCAGCAATTGCCGCATGTGCCCTTGCAGATCATTGGCACTGGCCCCGAGGAGGCCAAGCTTCAACAGGGCCTGGCAGGAAACGCAGAAGTGATTTTCTGCGGCCACCTGCCACACGGCGAAATGTTAAAAAGAATTAAATCAGCCCAGGTACTGCTTATGCCTTCAGTGTGGTATGAAACCTTTGGCCGCACGATCATCGAAGCCTATGCCACCGGCACGCCGGTCATCGTCAGCCGCCTCGGAGCAATGACTGAATTGGTGGATGAAGGAAAAACAGGTTTGCTGTTCGATCCGGGTGATGCAGATGATCTTGTGCAAAAAGTGACCTGGGCGATGAACCACCCCCAGGAAACGGCAGAAATGGGCATCCAGGCCCGGCGGGTATTCCTGGAGAAATTTGGCGCGGATAACGCATATCACAGGTTGATGGAAGTGTATCAACAAGCGCAAAAGAAAAACAAAGAATTGAATGCTTGAAACAGCTCTCTACCACAAAGGTGGCAAGCCGGCCAAGCGAATATATGAAGTTGTCTTTTCGATTAAAACCTTTCAGTAACCTCCCAATACCTCAAAAACTTCCTGCCACATGGCAAGTGACAACCTGCGTTGTTCTGATGCAGCCATTTGCAAACGATTGCTCAAATCTTCCCGGCTTTGACCATAACGGATCATGTCGATCTTCTGTATGATCTCCTGTTTTGTCCCCCCGACCTCAAGCAAACACTCCGGGCAACCATAATCCGCCAGGAGCATTTTATACTTATGACTCCACCCTGTTGCCAGACTGGGCACATTTTGGGAAAGTGCGCTTACCAGCCCATGATATCTTGAACTGATCACAAATGAACAGGTGCCCAAAATTCCCTTGACAAATAAAGGATCAGGTTCCTGGACAATATCCACCTGACCGGGAAACCTGGCTTGCAATTCTACAGCGAGGGCAAGATCATGGCCTTCATGGATCAAAATAAAAGGATCGCATTTTTCTTCGATCAGATACGACAGACAATTGCTTAAGAAAACCTTATATTTTTCTCCTGTCCCTGATTCAGTTCGATCGATCATGCGAGTATTCGGAATAAGGCAGGCTCTTTTCCTGTCCGGGTCAAAATATTCAGGCAATCTGCCTTGAACGAGGCAGGTAAAATCCGGCGCCAGTTTGATCTTTCCAGTTCCACCATGGACCAGTTCATCAAGATAAGCCAGAGAGGTCTCATCGCGCGCAAACACAAGGTCAGCATATCTCAATATTTGCGCCATATCGCGTTTGATATGAGGGTGACGAAACGGCCCAAAAGCTTGCGGCAGAAAAATGATCTTCTTTCCAGCTTGCTTCCATCTTCTGACACTATGGGCTGCAATTTTCGTTTTGCGAAGACCAATCTCCCCAAATTGATCGCTGTAACCAAACCCGGAAGCATCCAAAACAACAGAAATCTCTTTTTCAAGAAGGATGTGGTCAGCCTTGCGGCGCTTTTCCGGGAGCACCCTGAAGCATCCATCCAGTGCATTTTGCAGGAAGATGGTCAAATTGGCAGGTAATTTTCCATAAAAGAACCACGGCAAATGATGAACACCCATTTCATTTCTTTGTCTAAAACTGCCGCACCGAAGACCAGTGCCAAGAATATACCCCGCTTGCTGCATGCGCTGCATTGTCGCAAGCAGCATTAATTCGGCTCCTTTGTTCACCAGGTCAACGCCCTGGATTGCAATCACCCGTTCCATCTGCAAGTCTATCTCCTTTGAAAGCGGTCATTTAACATTCTTCTTATATCAGCGAAATGGCTCAGAGCAGAAAAAGTATAGATACCATGATAAATATAATACACTGCAACAATCAAAACCGTAGCCAGAAGAATTGCCCAGGCTGGGAAGGAGTAATATTTTAATAACAGCAGTAGCCCTCCTGCAGGCAGACAGATCAATACATTGGTAAAGAACATTCCCCAAATCTTGCGCAGAGACACTCCCGAAGCAATTCCGATGGAAACGCTCAGGTATCCATATACCAAGATCCCGGACAAAGCGAACAACAATAATGCCAACCGGGCACTACCGAATGCTGCACCTATCCCCAGGGCCAGAATACGGGAAATGAAAATGACAATATTTAAGACCAGACTGAATTTCTGTTTTTCCAAAACCCTGAAGAGGGTGGACAATGGCGAGGAAATGAACCAGAAAAAGATCCAAATACTTAGAATTTGCGCATAAACACCAGCTTCGCCCCAATTCATCCCAAAAACCATAAGGAAAAGCTCTTTGCCCACAATGCTGAGAAGAAAAAATGGCATCAATCCCAAGACGATCAGGTAGCGAAAATTACTTTCGACAACCGCAGCCAGTTCTCCACGAGGCTTTGCTTCAGCAGCCCGTTGGAAAAAAACCTGACCAATCGAAACACCAATCAGACTCATTGGCAGTTTCAGCAAACGAAAGCTCAAGGCATAGTAACCCACCTCGGTTTGGGAAAAGAAAATTGCCAACAGAAAAGCTGGCAATTGCCAGGAAATGTTGTTTAACAATGCAGCCCATGAATCATACAAAGGAAAATTGCGGTGTCGTTTTAACTGCGTCAAAATATCGCGAAAACGAATGCTTTGGCAAAGAAATGCGCCATCATCATGCCAGATCAACCCGCCCAAAATCACCGTTCCCAATAATGATCCCAGCACATACGCGCCGATCAGACTCCCGCTGGAAACAAAACCAATTAATCCCAAAACAAGTTGAACAACGATTACTGCAACGGAATTGATCACTTGCGCTATCGACAGCCGGGTAAACTGCTTTGTGCGTGTATTCCAGTAATTAAGAGCCAGGAAAACACCGCCAGTAAAAATGGTTAACGGCATCATCCATAAAAATGGTTGCAATTGCTCTGCATTGAACAGACTTAAAAGTGGGCCTCCCCCAAGTATGACAATCAATGCAGAAACACCTGTTATCAGCAAAACTACCAGCATGGAACCACCCAACAGATTGGCGGCCTCTTCATTTGATTCTGGCAGGACAATGGCAAATTCATACCGCAAACAACTAATAACCCTGAATATACCGGTAATAGAGATGAAAAGAGTCATTAATCCAAATGCTTCTGGTGTGTAAAGGCGGGTAAGCAACGGGGAAGCCAGAACAATAAGCCCCTGGGCAATTGAATTTCCTGTCGCCAGCTTAAACACATCAAAGGCATATGAACTCGTTTTTTGTAGATTTTGAGGCAAGGTTGAATTGGGTAAAGGCTCCATTTTTTATCTTGTTTGGCCAGATTCCGGAATATCAGTCATTGTATCTGCGCAGCAGGGAAAGCTCTTTTTTCTGCGAACAGGCAACCATACCTTCCGGGTCAGGATAGCCCAGAGAAATGAGCATGATCACCTTCTCATCCAGTGAGAGTCCAAGCAATGTGTCCATCTTTTTGGATGAATGCCCCTCCTGCCAATTGATGGCGCATGCCCCAATCCCCTGTGTTTCGAGAGCATACATAAATGCCATCGCTGCCAGAGAACTGTCAATATAGATCAAATGCCGGTCAGCTTCATTGAAATAAGCCCCCAGTTTTCCGACCAATGCTGCGATGACCGGAAAATTCTGATGGAACCCGGTCGTTCCGCCCGGCAAGGCAGACACTTTTTCGACGAGTTCAGGGTCATCAAAAATGCGAAACTCAAATGGTTGGCGATTACAGGCGCTTGGTGCAAGCGCCGCCGCCATGACCGCGTTATCGATCAATTCCCGCGGAACCGGTCTTTGTAAATACCAGCGCACAGATTTTCGCCTGTGCGAAAGAGCCATGAAATCCTCAAAGCTCACCTGCGAAGGTTGTAACACTCCCCTTTGGTATGGCACTAATCGTCCGTTTGTGACAAGCGCAGGCATCCGCTGAAAATGCTTCCTGGCCGCATCAATTACCGGATGCTCTGCCCCAAGATCAAAATAGGATTTGAGCACATCATAGGCCCATTCAAGCTCATTCATGCCGGGCTGTTCTTGGGAAGAAGAATCAATAACTGGGCAACCGCCAAGGATTTTTTCAAAACATTCCACCGTTTCGATGATATAACTCACCGCAAAGATGTCACGGCGCGGTTTCATCAACAAGCCTTTCTCAAGCCGGTGGATATTGCGTCTTAAAAGATAATGTGTATGTTGAGATTGCCAAGATTGCTGGTAATACTTCCAAACTCCATACATGACCCCTTGTTGCTCACGAATGAATTTAGTTGAAAACAAGGCATAATACAAGGCACTCAACCGCCCGGATAATGAAAGAATACGGTACAGCTTGCTTTTTAACCATGCTGCGATTTGCTTCAATCGGGCAATCAAAGAATCTGGCAAAACGCGTTTCAGGGTTTTCTTAATGTTCGCCATGAATGGATTCCCCAAAATAAAATTTCACGTATGGGTGCATTTAACGTCAAGCCCATCAACAGGCCCGGTGCTCAACATTTTGTACGGAGTGAAGAAAAAATTCCTTCCAATCGCTTTTTGATTATAACATGCCAAAGTTTTCCCCATAAAAAATGCGCAGCCCTTTTCAGAGCTGCGCTTATACCTATACGCAAACCATTTACACAACCAACCGCAGTGGTTCTTCCAGATAGGCTGCCAGGGCTTGCATGAATTCGGCTGCCTCGACCCCATCCGAGATGCGGTGGTCAACGGATAGCACCATCTTCATACGTGTGCCGACTGCCAGTTCGCCATTCTTAACCACAGGCAGCTCGCGGGCTGCCCCAACCGCCAATATGGCAGCTTCGGGCGGGTTGATGATCGCCGCAAATTCGCTCACATCATACATGCCCAGGTTGCTGATCGAGAAAGTCGAACCTTCGATATCCTCCGGTCGCACCTTGCCTTCCCGTGTGCGTTGCACCATTGCCTTGATCTCCCCAGAGATCAGGCGCAGCGGTTTGCGGTCGGTATCCTTGCTGACCACGGTCAACAAGCCGCCTTCCACTCCCACGGCAATGCCCACATTCACCTGCCCGTGGCGCACGATCTTGTTCTCGACCAGCGAGGCATTCAAATTGGGAAATTGGCGTAAAGCCAGAGCCACCGCTTTGACCACAAAGTCATTCACCGAGAGTTTTTGTTCCGCTGGCAGCAAGTCATTCAGCTCTTTGCGCACTGCCAGCAGCTTCTCAACGTCATACTCATAAGCCACATAAAAATGTGGCACCTGCTGTTTGGATTCGAGCATGCGCCGGCCAATGGCGCTGCGCAATTTGCTCAGCGGCACTTCCTCGTCTGGCAATGCTTCCCCGGCGCCCCAGACAGGCAGCGGCATGGCAAGAGATGCTGCCCCAGGTTTACCAGATCTGGCCGTCGCCACAGCTTGTTCGCCAGCATCTTCAGCATCCTTGTGTCGCTCGATGGCTGCCAGCACATCCTTCTTCACCACCCGTCCGCCAGGCCCGCTGCCAGACACACTGTGCAGGTCAAGCCCAAAGTCACGCGCCATGCGCTTTGCCAGCGGTGAAGCCTTGAGCATCGCCCCCTCTTCCTGTACCTGGGCCTGCACTTCAGCCGGCACAACCTTGATCTCTTCCTTGGGTACACCGGACTTGGCTGCTTCTTTGGCCTGTTCTTCAATATCCTCCACCGGCAGTTCGCAAACCGTTTCCCCCGGTTTCAAAATGATGGCAATCGGCTCTCCCACGGGCAAGGTGGTGCCTTCTTTGATCAGCAGGCGGCAGATGGTACCATTGTAGCCCGACTCAACTTCCACCGTGGCTTTGTCGGTTTCAATCTCGGCCACGATCTCGCCCCGGGAAACCGGTTCGCCTTCCTTCTTCAACCAGCGCACCAGCGTCCCTTCGGCCATATCAAAGCCCAACTTGGGCATCTTGATCACATCAGACATTACAGCACCTCCTTCACAGCTTTGATCACATCTTCCACTTGCGGCAAGGCCGATTGCTCCAGCGTGCGGTTATAAGGCAGCGGCACTTCCGTTTGCGCCACCCGCCGGACAGGCGCATCCACATAATCAAAAGCTTCTTCATAAATGCGTGAGGCCACTTCCGACCCCACCCCAAACGAGCGCCAGCCTTCTTCCACAATCACCGCCCGGTTGGTCTTTCTCACTGATTCAAGCACCGGCCCCATATCCAGCGGACGCAGCGAGCGCAAGTCCACAATCTCCGCATCAATCCCTTCCTTGGCCAGTTTTTCGGCCGCTTTCAGCGAGACTTGCAGCATCTTGGAATAGGTCACAATGGTAACGTCTTTTCCCGGCCGCTGGATTTTGGACTTGCCTATCTCTTCCACATAATCGCCATCCGGCACTTCACCGCGCACCTGATACAGCGTGGCCTGTTCGATGAACAGCACCGGATCATTACTGCGAATGGCAGCCTTGAGCAATCCCTTGGCATCTGCCGGGGTGCCTGGGGCAACCACATGCAGCCCGGGAAAATGTGCAAAAATGGCATCCGGGGTCTGCGAATGGGTGGCCCCCAACTGGCGGCCCCCGCCGCTGGAGGTGCGAATGACCAGCGGAACCTGCATTTGGCCGCCGAACATGTAGCGCATCTTGGCAGCCTGATTGACAATATGATCCATTGCCACGAAAGCAAAATTGATCGTCATTAATTCAGAAACCGGCCGCAAACCTGCCATGGCAGCCCCCACGCCCGCCCCAACGATCGCAGCTTCCGAGATGGGGGTATCACGCACCCGCTCCGCACCAAAATGGTCCAGAAAGCCTTTGGTGACCGCATAGGTGCCGCCCCACAAGCCCACTTCTTCTCCCATGATAAAAACCTTGGGATCTCGTTCCATTTCTTCCCACAGCGCTTCTGAAAGCGCCTGGCGCATGGTCATCGTCGTCATGATCGCACCTCGCTGTAAGAATACATATCGGCAAACAAGTCTTCCGGTGCAGGTTCGGGACTGCTTTCAGCATACTCAATCGCCTCCAGCACCTCATCCATTGCCAATGTGTCCATTTCATTCAATTGCGCTTCGGTTGCCAGCTTTTTGGTCATCATGTGCTTGCGGGCAATTCCGATCGGGTCACTTTCCTGATACTGGTGGATCTCCTCCGAATCGCGGTACCGTTCCGGGTCGCCCATCGAGTGACCGCGAAAACGGTAGGTTTCGGCTTCCAGAAATTGCGGGCCGCTGCCCTCACGGATTTCTTTCAGCAAACGACTGGCAACATCGTGCATTTCAAACAGATCCATTCCATTGACTTGTTCCGTCTTGAGGTCATAACTGCAAGCCTTCTGGCGCATTTCTACTGCCGAAGCATTTTCGACAGCCGTGCCCATGCCGTACTTGTTGTTCTCGACCACCCACAGCACGGGCAAATTCCACACCTTGGAGAGGTTCAAAGCCTCGTGAAAAAAGCCGATATTGGTTGAACCATCGCCAAACATGGCAATCGTCACACCGTCCGTCTTTTCATACTGGTCTGCCAGGGCCATGCCCACGGCAATGGGCAGATGCGCGCCGACGATGGCATGCCCACCCCAGAAATTCTTCTCCACATCGGCCATGTGCATCGAGCCTCCCTTGCCTTTGGAGATACCGGTAGCCTTGCCAAGTAGTTCTGCCATCACTTTTTTGGCAGGAATGCCGGCATTGATCGCCACCCCATGATCGCGGTAAGCAGTGATGATCCTGTCCTGCGGTTTTCTGGCCGAAATCAAGCCCGTGCTGACAGCCTCCTGCCCAATGTACAGGTGCAGAAAACCGCCAATCTTGCCTTCCTGGTATAGAATGGCGGCTTTTTCTTCCAGAATGCGGATCGTCACCATCTGGCGGTAAAGATCCAAACCCTGTTTCTTATCCATATTCCAACTCCTTTCACTCACAACAGCGAACAAGATAATTCGCTCACTAATAGTATTATAGCGATTATTGTATATTAGACTAATTATATCTTAATATTCTTATATAAAGCAGGGAAAAAGGAAAATTCCAACAGATATTTAACAATTCATGCCAGGCTGATGCTGGAATGCCATTGGGCAAATCGGAAAAACACAGCTTGATCCCTTTGCTTTCCATGCATGCAGCCCGTTAAACAACCAAGGCTGTCCAAAAATTGGACAGCCTTGAAGATCAAACAGTTACGTAAAAACTACTTGCCGAAATGCTTCAGCGCCGCATGGGCAGCCGCCAAGCGGGCCACCGGCACACGGAACGGAGAACAGCTCACGTAGTTGTTGCCAACCCGGTGGCAGAAATCAATAGAGGACGGGTCGCCGCCATGTTCACCGCAGATACCAACCTCAAGATCGGGGCGGGTCTTGCGGCCATCTTTGACAGCCATGTCCATCAAACGGCCTACACCAAACTGATCCAGCGACTGGAAGGGATTCTCCGGCAAAATGCCATCTTCCACGTACTGCGCCAGGAAGGCTCGCTCGGCGTCATCCCGGCTGTAGCCATAGGTCATTTGGGTCAAGTCATTGGTGCCAAAGGAGAAGAACTCGGCTTCTTCGGCGATTTCATCGGCGGTCAAAGCCGCACGCGGGATCTCGATCATGGTGCCGAACTTGTAAGAGAAGTTTACGCCCTTTTCCTGCATAACCTGCTGGGCAATTTCTTCCAAACGCGGCTGAATGTGCTTCAATTCATTCACATGGCCGGTCAACGGGATCATCACTTCAGGCTTGACAACCTTGCCCTGCTTGGTGATATTGGCGGCAGCTTCGAAGATGGCACGCACCTGCATTTCCACGATCTGGGGCATGACAATGCTCAAACGGATACCACGCAAGCCCATCATCGGGTTGGATTCGTGGTGCGAGCGAATGGCGGCCAACAGCGCTTCCTTCTCGGCCAGGCCTTCGTTGACACCCTTTACCCGCATGGTGATCACTTCTTCAAGCAGCTCTTCTTCGTCGGGCAGGAACTCATGCAGCGGCGGGTCAACCAGGCGGATGATAACCGGGAAGCCGTCCATGGCGCCAAAGATGTCTTCAAAGTCAGCGCGCTGGAAGGGCAGCAAAAGGTCCAGTTGAGCAGTACGTTCTGCAATAGTCTTGGCCATGATCATCTTCTGCATGATCGGCAGCCGCTCTTCTTCAAAGAACATGTGCTCGGTACGGCAAAGGCCAATACCCTTGGCGCCATAGGCGCGGGCGCGGGTGGCATCGCTGCCGCGGTCGCCGTTTGCCCAAACCTGCAAACCGGTGGTCGGCCAGCCTTCGGGGAATTTGCGCGTGCCGGGGCGGGCGCAAATCTCATCTGCCCAGGTGAGCAGGGTCATTAATTCCACCTGCTCTTCAAGAGCCGGGGCTTTGACATCCAACTGTCCCTGGAAAGCTTCGCCGGTCGTACCGTCGAGTGAGATCCATTCGCCTTCCTTGATCACCAGATCACCAATGGCCATCTGGCGTTTGTTCAGATCAATGCGTACCATCGAAGCCCCAACGATGCAGGGCACACCAAACTGGCGGGCCACAACTGCTGCGTGGCTGGTCGCGCCGCCTTCGCTGGTCAGGATGCCATTAGCCGCCAGCATGCCATGCACATCGTCCGGCTTGGTGAACGGGCGCACCATGATCACGTCCTGCTTCTCTTCCTTGTGCATGCGTTCGGCGGTGTCAGCATCGAAATACACCCGGCCAATGGCCGCGCCAGGAGAAGCGTTCACGCCAGTGGCAAACATGCGCCCCTCGGATCGGGCTTTCATCATCGCTTCCAGGTCAAATTGGGGATGCAGCAAAGCATCCACCTGATCAGGCTCCACGCGTTTTACCGCCTCGTCCTTGCTGATCATGCCTTCATTGACCATCTCAACTGCGATCTTGACTGCCGCAGCAGCGGTGCGCTTGCCATTGCGAGTTTGCAGCATCCACAAACGTCGATTCTCAATGGTGAACTCAACGTCCTGCATGTCTTTGTAATGCTTTTCAAGCTTGTCGGTAATGTCCATGAACTGGGCATAAGCTTCTGGCAGTTCATTCTTCATAAATTCGATCTTGCTGGTGTTGCGGATGCCGGCCACCACATCTTCGCCCTGGGCATTCAGCAGATAATCGCCGTACATCTTGTTCTCGCCGTTGGCTGGGTTGCGGGTGAAGGCCACGCCGGTACCGGAGGTGTCGCCCGTGTTACCAAAGACCATGGTCTGAATGTTGACCGCTGTGCCCAGATCGTGAGCGATGTTGGCTGCATTACGGTAGTCAATGGCGCGCTTGCCATTCCAGGACTTGAACACAGCCTCGGTTGCCAGGCGCAATTGATCGATCGGGTTCTGGGGGAAGGGAAAGCCCTTGGCCTTCTGAACCACAGCCTTGAATTCCTCCGTCAATTTTTTCAGGTCATCGGCGGTCAGGTCTGTGTCAACCTTGGCGCCCCGAGCTACTTTCATCGCATCCAGCTTCTCTTCAAACATCTCGTCCGGGATGTCCAGAACGACTGCACCAAACATTGAGACCAGGCGGCGGTAAGAGTCATAAACAAAGCGTTCGTTCTCAGTCAAAGCCACCATGCTCTTGGCGGTTTCATCATTCAAACCAATGTTCAACACCGTATCCATCATGCCTGGCATGGACATCTTGGCGCCAGAACGGCAGGAAACCAGCAAGGGTGACTCAATGTCGCCAAATTTCTTGCCAGTCTGCTTTTCAACTGCCTTTAATGCTTCCAGTTCCTGGTCCCACATACCTTCAGGAAATTTTTCGCCGGCAGCCAGGTAGGCATTGCATGCTTCTGTGGTCACAGTGAAACCGGGAGGAACGGGGACGCCAATGCGAGTCATCTCCGCAAGGTTGGCACCTTTGCCGCCCAACAGACCTCGCACGCCTTCCCAATCACCGGCATACTTCTCGGCCTGGTCAACTTCATGGAATAAGTAAACCCATTTCTTTTCAGACATATCTACACTCCTGAGTAAAATATAACGTTCTTAAGCCCGCCTAGGACGAACTTTTGCACAAAAAATACCAATTTTCAATTTTATCATACACCTTGATTTTTGGGCAGAATTTTTGCGAAAATTTGTTTATACAAGCATGTTAACAAAACCAGCCAAATTGTGCATCTGGAGAATTTGTCGCGGAAAAGGAGTTTGGTCATCCTGCTTCGCATCACGCTACTTCCCAATGAACCCAAGTTGTTAATCAGATGCAAGGTAAATTTTGCGTAAAACAAGGGATAATTGCCCTATAGAAATTATCCCTTGTTTCCTTCAAGGACACCATAGACTATGCGAATTTTGATCATTGACGACGACCCCTCCTCAACCGACCTGTTGAAGCTCATGCTTCAATCCATAACCCCCGAGATCATCGCCAGCAATTCCAGTTCAGAAGGAATTGCCCTGGCCAGGAAATACGCGCCCGAGATTACGATCGTCAATCTGATGATGCCCGTCATCGATGGCATTGAAGTATGCCGCGAGATCAGGAAATTCAGCCTCAAACCGATCCTGGCTTTGTCGGCCATCAACCAACCCGAATTGGTGGCCAGTGCCCTGGATGCGGGAGCAGATGATTTCCTCTCCAAACCTGTTGGCCGCAGCATGTTGACCACCCGCGTTCTGGGTTTGATGCGCCGTTCTCCGGAAAGGGAAATGCGCGATCTTATTCCCAGCCCTTCTTTCACCGCAAGCAATTTGTAGTAGAATTCAATCAGACTCCGATTTCTGATATCCGGCAAGGTTGCGAATGCAGCTTTTCCGGATATTGCAATTGGCATGACAACCGGAGACTGGCCCAGTCTGCCGGGTTTTTTCCTCCCCTCCCCTGCAAGAATCGTTTGCCAGTCTGTTAGATGCAAACGTACAACAACTGTCACCTCTTCTTGTTTCACCAGTCATCTACTCCAGGAGGCAATCCATGCATGAATTCTTTCATCGAAATCCATGGCTGAAAGTGCTGCTGATTGTCATCATCCCCTTGCTGCTGGGTATTGGTGTGTCCTTTTTCATCCCGCAACCGGTGGTGGGGGTTATCACCCTCAATGATGCCATCTACAATTACAGCGCACAGTACACCATGGATCAGATCAATTTTGCCGCACAAACACCGCGTGTCAAGGCGGTGGTGCTGGTCGTCAATAGTCCAGGCGGCACAGTGGTTGACACCGAAGCCATCTATCTTGAACTGGCTCGGCTGCGCCAGACCAAACCTGTGGTCACTGTGATTGAAGGCATGGCCGCCAGCGGCGGCTATTATCTTTCTTCCGGAACGGATTATGTTTTCGCCAAACCCAGTTCCGAGGTGGGCAATATTGGCGTGATTGGCTATCTGCCGGCTGCGCCTGAGGTTTACGAAGAAGTGTATTCCACCGGTCCCTACAAACTTTGGGGCAGCCCGCGTGACACCTTCATCCGCGAACTGGAGATGCTCAAGCAGGGCTTCCTCGCCGCCGTCAAACTGGGGCGCGGGGAAACGCTTAAGATGACCGATTCCGAGGTCCTGCGCGGCCAGATCTATTTGGGCAGCGAAGCCTTGCGTAAAGGCTTGATCGATGAACTTGGCGGGAAAACAGATGCCTATACGAAGGCCGCCAGTATGGCCCGCATTGCGCATTACAAGGTTGAAGATTTGAGTGAAATGGCCGGGTTGCCAGAATATAACCCCTATTTTTTCTTCTCTCAATCGGCAGACGGCAAAAAAACAGCCTTTCCCCAAGAGGCCGGCATCTATCTCCTCTATATTCCCAACATGGAGCACTGATATGAATACCTCTGTCTCCTCCCGCAACAAGATGCTGTTGGCCACGTTCGCTGTGCTGTTGTTCATCCTGCCTGTTGCAGCCCGCTGGTTCTGGTTCTATCGCGGCAGCTACCGGCCATCTTCTGAGATCAGCATTCCCCCTTACGGCGAACTTGAATTACCTCAACCGGAACTCACTCAATCCAAAAAAAGCATCAGCACAGTCAACAATGGCAGCACACAGATTTTGTTCGACATCTCACATGGCAACCAGTTCCAAATCTCCGAGCTGGATAATCTGACCAACCTGGTCACATTGAAAGAGGGCCATCTGAACGTAACAAACCTGTATGGTGATCTGCAAGCCGAGTTGAAGAAAGCCGATGCTTTTGTCGTCATTGCCCCCAGCATACCCTTTTCCAATGATGAACTGCTTGCCGTGAAACGCTTTGTGGAACGCGGCGGCCGCTTGCTGGTAATCTCCGACCCGACCCGCACAACTTCCGGCTCCTATTCTTATCTGGAATATTCCTCAAGCAGTTTAAGCGACATTGAAATCACCAACCTCTTGCTGGAACCTTTTGCCATCTCCTTCTCCAAAGATTACGTCTACAACATGGCCAGCAATGAAGGGAACTTCCGCAATGTTTTCTTTTCAAAAATCTCCCGACACGATGTGACCAAAGATCTAAAACAGGTCGTTTTCTATGGCAGTCATTCGATCATGGCGGCTCCCACTCCCTTGATCAGCGGAGACGCAGACACCTTTTCCTCCTTGACGGATCAGGCTGGCTCATTGGCAGTGGCAGCCAGTGCCGTTGAAGGCCGCGTGCTGGCTTTTGGCGATCTGAATTTCATGACACCCCCCTATCACCAGGTGGCGGACAACGCCATTCTCATCGAAAACATCGCCAATTTTCTGACAATTTCCCCGCGCCAACGTACACTGGCTGATTTTCCCCACCTGTTCACCCGTCCGGTGACCATCCTCGTAGATCCTGAAAAACCCATCGGCAAAGAGATGTTGACCACCATCACCGGCGCCCAGCAAAGCCTGGATCGTCTGGGGCTGCACCTGAGCATCGCCGGCCAGACCGAACCAGGCCGCGACCTGATCGCTTTCGGTGTGTTTCCGCCTCCCAAAGTGTTGCAGCCTTTTCTTAAACCTTTTGGGCTGGTCTTTTCTGAAACCGAGGCGGAAGAAGAACTGGAAGCCTCGCCCGAAACAGAACCGGAAGAAATCCCCGCCGATGAAGAATTGGACATGGATGCTCTGCTGACTGAACTCTATGCCGCTGCTTCCGAAGATACCGGCCCAACCGTTACTGTGCCCGGCTTTGGTAAGCTGCGCACCAGCGGCATCGGTCTGATCCTGTATGAGAACAGTGGCGCACGCAATTCCATCATCCTTCTGGCTGACACCCCGGAGAATCTCAAAGCTCTCTCCAGCGCGTTCTACAACGGCAGTCTGGAAAGCTGCACCATCCAGGGCAAGATCGCGGTTTGCCTGTTGAATGACGAGGAAGATGACTTTTACTGGGAATATCCATTCGATGATTACGGCAATGATCCTTACTCCCCGGAAGAATTGCTCGACGAATTGGGCGCGGCCGGGTAGTATCCTGTCCACAAAGGCAGCGCTGCGGGCAGATATATCTGCCCGCAGCGCTGCCTTTGTGGACAGGATACTACCCGGCCGCGCCCAATTCGTCGAGCAATTCTTCCGGGGAGTAAGGATCATTGCCGTAATCATCGAATGGATATTCCCAGTAAAAGTCATCTTCCTCGTCATTCAACAGGCAAACCGCGATCTTGCCCTGGATGGTGCAGCTTTCCAGACTGCCGTTGTAGAACGCGCTGGAGAGAGCTTTGAGATTCTCCGGGGTGTCAGCCAGAAGGATGATGGAATTGCGTGCGCCACTGTTCTCATACAGGATCAGACCGATGCCGCTGGTGCGCAGCTTACCAAAGCCGGGCACAGTAACGGTTGGGCCGGTATCTTCGGAAGCAGCGGCATAGAGTTCAGTCAGCAGAGCATCCATGTCCAATTCTTCATCGGCGGGGATTTCTTCCGGTTCTGTTTCGGGCGAGGCTTCCAGTTCTTCTTCCGCCTCGGTTTCAGAAAAGACCAGCCCAAAAGGTTTAAGAAAAGGCTGCAACACTTTGGGAGGCGGAAACACACCGAAAGCGATCAGGTCGCGGCCTGGTTCGGTCTGGCCGGCGATGCTCAGGTGCAGCCCCAGACGATCCAGGCTTTGCTGGGCGCCGGTGATGGTGGTCAACATCTCTTTGCCGATGGGTTTTTCAGGATCTACGAGGATGGTCACCGGACGGGTGAACAGGTGGGGAAAATCAGCCAGTGTACGTTGGCGCGGGGAAATTGTCAGAAAATTGGCGATGTTTTCGATGAGAATGGCGTTGTCCGCCACCTGGTGATAGGGGGGTGTCATGAAATTCAGATCGCCAAAAGCCAGCACGCGGCCTTCAACGGCACTGGCTGCCACTGCCAATGAGCCAGCCTGATCCGTCAAGGAGGAAAAGGTGTCTGCGTCTCCGCTGATCAAGGGAGTGGGAGCCGCCATGATCGAATGACTGCCATAGAAAACGACCTGTTTTAGATCTTTGGTCACATCGTGTCGGGAGATTTTTGAAAAGAAAACATTGCGGAAGTTCCCTTCATTGCTGGCCATGTTGTAGACGTAATCTTTGGAGAAGGAGATGGCAAAAGGTTCCAGCAAGAGGTTGGTGATTTCAATGTCGCTTAAACTGCTTGAGGAATATTCCAGATAAGAATAGGAGCCGGAAGTTGTGCGGGTCGGGTCGGAGATTACCAGCAAGCGGCCGCCGCGTTCCACAAAGCGTTTCACGGCAAGCAGTTCATCATTGGAAAAGGGTATGCTGGGGGCAATGACGACAAAAGCATCGGCTTTCTTCAACTCGGCTTGCAGATCACCATACAGGTTTGTTACGTTCAGATGGCCCTCTTTCAATGTGACCAGGTTGGTCAGATTATCCAGCTCGGAGATTTGGAACTGGTTGCCATGTGAGATGTCGAACAAAATCTGTGTGCTGCCATTGTTGACTGTGCTGATGCTTTTTTTGGATTGAGTGAGTTCCGGTTGAGGTAATTCAAGTTCGCCGTAAGGGGGAATGCTGATCTCAGAAGATGGCCGGTAGCTGCCGCGATAGAACCAGAACCAGCGGGCTGCAACAGGCAGGATGAACAACAGCACAGCGAACGTGGCCAACAGCATCTTGTTGCGGGAGGAGACAGAGGTATTCATATCAGTGCTCCATGTTGGGAATATAGAGGAGATAGATGCCGGCCTCTTGGGGAAAGGCTGTTTTTTTGCCGTCTGCCGATTGAGAGAAGAAAAAATAGGGGTTATATTCTGGCAACCCGGCCATTTCACTCAAATCTTCAACCTTGTAATGCGCAATGCGGGCCATACTGGCGGCCTTCGTATAGGCATCTGTTTTCCCGCCAAGTTCATCGATCAAGCCTTTACGCAAGGCTTCGCTGCCCAAATAGATCTGGCCGCGCAGGACCTCGGAATCGGTCATCTTAAGCGTTTCCCCGCGCCCCAGTTTGACGGCGGCGAGGAAGCCCTGCTTGAGCATCTCCAGTTCGCGGATGAAGGTGTCACGCGGGCTGCCCCAAAGTTTGTAGGGACCGGTGGAATACACTTCTTCGTAAACCTCAGGCGCAGCCGGCAGATAGCCAATCACGCCAATATTGCCCACCTCGGAACTGGGTTTGGCGAAAACATAATCCGTTCCGGAAGAAAGATAATAGCCGCCGCTGGCGGCCATGCCTTCAATCACAGTGACCACAGGTTTGGTCTGGCGCAGCCGAGCCAGTTCAAGATAGATGGCTTCGGTGTCAACCACTGTGCCGCCTGGACTATTGACGACCAGCACCACCGCCTTGACACGCGGTGTTTGTGCGGCAAAATTGATCTGATCCATGGTGTACTGTGCGCTGTAATTGTAGATGGCATCATTGAGGGTGATAACCCCCACCACCGGTTGCGGGATGAAAAAGGACACACCAATACCCAGCAGCAAGGGGATGATGACAATCAGCAGCACTTTCAGCCATGGATTTCGATGAAAGAATTCATGCATGGATTGCCTCCTGGAGTAGATGACTGGTGAAACAAGAAGAGGTGACAGTTGTTGTACGTTTGCATCTAACAGACTGGCAAACGATTCTTGCAGGGGAGGGGAGGAAAAAACCCGGCAGACTGGGCCAGTCTCCGGTTGTCATGCCAATTGCAATATCCGGAAAAGCTGCATTCGCAACCTTGCCGGATATCAGAAATCGGAGTCTGATTGAATTCTACTACAAATTGCTTGCGGTGAAAGAAGGGCTGGGAATAAGATCGCGCATTTCCCTTTCCGGAGAACGGCGCATCAAACCCAGAACGCGGGTGGTCAACATGCTGCGGCCAACAGGTTTGGAGAGGAAATCATCTGCTCCCGCATCCAGGGCACTGGCCACCAATTCGGGTTGGTTGATGGCCGACAAAGCCAGGATCGGTTTGAGGCTGAATTTCCTGATCTCGCGGCATACTTCAATGCCATCGATGACGGGCATCATCAGATTGACGATCGTAATCTCGGGCGCGTATTTCCTGGCCAGGGCAATTCCTTCTGAACTGGAATTGCTGGCGATGATCTCGGGGGTTATGGATTGAAGCATGAGCTTCAACAGGTCGGTTGAGGAGGGGTCGTCGTCAATGATCAAAATTCGCATAGTCTATGGTGTCCTTGAAGGAAACAAGGGATAATTTCTATAGGGCAATTATCCCTTGTTTTACGCAAAATTTACCTTGCATCTGATTAACAACTTGGGTTCATTGGGAAGTAGCGTGATGCGAAGCAGGATGACCAAACTCCTTTTCCGCGACAAATTCTCCAGATGCACAATTTGGCTGGTTTTGTTAACATGCTTGTATAAACAAATTTTCGCAAAAATTCTGCCCAAAAATCAAGGTGTATGATAAAATTGAAAATTGGTATTTTTTGTGCAAAAGTTCGTCCTAGGCGGGCTTAAGAACGTTATATTTTACTCAGGAGTGTAGATATGTCTGAAAAGAAATGGGTTTACTTATTCCATGAAGTTGACCAGGCCGAGAAGTATGCCGGTGATTGGGAAGGCGTGCGAGGTCTGTTGGGCGGCAAAGGTGCCAACCTTGCGGAGATGACTCGCATTGGCGTCCCCGTTCCTCCCGGTTTCACTGTGACCACAGAAGCATGCAATGCCTACCTGGCTGCCGGCGAAAAATTTCCTGAAGGTATGTGGGACCAGGAACTGGAAGCATTAAAGGCAGTTGAAAAGCAGACTGGCAAGAAATTTGGCGACATTGAGTCACCCTTGCTGGTTTCCTGCCGTTCTGGCGCCAAGATGTCCATGCCAGGCATGATGGATACGGTGTTGAACATTGGTTTGAATGATGAAACCGCCAAGAGCATGGTGGCTTTGACTGAGAACGAACGCTTTGTTTATGACTCTTACCGCCGCCTGGTCTCAATGTTTGGTGCAGTCGTTCTGGACATCCCGGACGAGATGTTTGAAGAGAAGCTGGATGCGATGAAAGTAGCTCGGGGCGCCAAGGTTGACACAGACCTGACCGCCGATGACCTGAAAAAATTGACGGAGGAATTCAAGGCTGTGGTTCAGAAGGCCAAGGGCTTTCCCTTCCCCCAGAACCCGATCGATCAATTGCGCCTGGCAACCGAGGCTGTGTTCAAGTCCTGGAATGGCAAGCGCGCCATTGACTACCGTAATGCAGCCAACATCGCTCACGATCTGGGCACAGCGGTCAACATTCAGACCATGGTCTTTGGTAACACGGGCGACACCTCCGGTACCGGCGTGGCCTTCACCCGCAACCCAGCCAACGGCGAGAACAAGATGTACGGCGATTATCTGCTGAATGCCCAGGGCGAAGATGTGGTGGCCGGCATCCGCAACACCAGCAAGATCGAATTTATGAAGAATGAACTGCCAGAAGCTTATGCCCAGTTCATGGACATTACCGACAAGCTTGAAAAGCATTACAAAGACATGCAGGACGTTGAGTTCACCATTGAGAATCGACGTTTGTGGATGCTGCAAACTCGCAATGGCAAGCGCACCGCTGCTGCGGCAGTCAAGATCGCAGTTGAGATGGTCAATGAAGGCATGATCAGCAAGGACGAGGCGGTAAAACGCGTGGAGCCTGATCAGGTGGATGCTTTGCTGCATCCCCAATTTGACCTGGAAGCGATGATGAAAGCCCGATCCGAGGGGCGCATGTTTGCCACTGGCGTGAACGCTTCTCCTGGCGCGGCCATTGGCCGGGTGTATTTCGATGCTGACACCGCCGAACGCATGCACAAGGAAGAGAAGCAGGACGTGATCATGGTGCGCCCGTTCACCAAGCCGGACGATGTGCATGGCATGCTGGCGGCTAATGGCATCCTGACCAGCGAAGGCGGCGCGACCAGCCACGCAGCAGTTGTGGCCCGCCAGTTTGGTGTGCCCTGCATCGTTGGGGCTTCGATGGTACGCATTGATCTGAACAAACGCCAGATGGCCATTGGTGATCTGGTGATCAAGGAAGGCGAATGGATCTCACTCGACGGTACGACCGGCGAAGCTTTCCAGGGACAGTTGGATGTCAAAGCCCCGGCTCTTGAAGAGCAGGTGGAATTAATGACCCTGCTCACCTGGGCAGATGAGATTTGCGCCCGCCCCGGCACGCGCAAATTCCCCGAAGGCTGGCCGACCACCGGTTTGCAGGTTTGGGCAAACGGCGACCGCGGCAGCGATGCCACCCGCGCCCGCGCCTATGGCGCCAAGGGTATTGGCCTTTGCCGTACCGAGCACATGTTCTTTGAAGAAGAGCGGCTGCCGATCATGCAGAAGATGATCATGGCCAAGACTATTGCAGAACGTACTGCTCAACTGGACCTTTTGCTGCCCTTCCAGCGCGCTGACTTTGAAGACATCTTTGGCGCCATGGACGGCTTCCCGGTTATCATCCGCCTGGTTGACCCGCCGCTGCATGAGTTCCTGCCCGACGAAGAAGAGCTGCTTGAAGAAGTGATCACCATGCGGGTAAAGGGTGTCAACGAAGGCCTGGCCGAGAAGGAAGCGCTGTTGGCCGCCATTCGCTCGCACCACGAATCCAACCCGATGATGGGCTTGCGTGGTATCCGTTTGAGCATTGTCATGCCCCAGATCGTGGAAATGCAGGTGCGTGCCATCTTCGAAGCTGCCGCCAATATCACCAAGCAGGGCAAGGTTGTCAAGCCTGAAGTGATGATCCCGTTGACCGGCCATGTGAATGAATTGAAGCACATTCAGCCGCGTTTGGAAGAAATTGCCCAGCAGGTTATGCAGGAAAAGGGCGTAAACTTCTCTTACAAGTTCGGCACCATGATCGAGATCCCGCGTGCGGCTTTGACCGCCGATGAAATCGCCGAAGAAGCCGAGTTCTTCTCCTTTGGCACCAATGACTTGACCCAAATGACCTATGGCTACAGCCGGGATGACGCCGAGCGAGCCTTCCTGGCGCAGTACGTGGAAGATGGCATTTTGCCGGAGAATCCCTTCCAGTCGCTGGATCAGTTTGGTGTAGGCCGTTTGATGGACATGGCTGTCAAAGATGGCCGCAAGACCCGCCCCGATCTTGAGGTTGGTATCTGCGGTGAACATGGCGGCGACCCGTCCTCTATTGATTTCTGCCACCGGGTTGGCAACAACTACGTGAGCTGTTCTCCGTTCCGTGTGCCGGTGGCCCGCTTGGCGGCTGCCCATGCGGCGCTGAAGCATTTCGGCAAGTAGTTTTTACGTAACTGTTTGATCTTCAAGGCTGTCCAATTTTTGGACAGCCTTGGTTGTTTAACGGGCTGCATGCATGGAAAGCAAAGGGATCAAGCTGTGTTTTTCCGATTTGCCCAATGGCATTCCAGCATCAGCCTGGCATGAATTGTTAAATATCTGTTGGAATTTTCCTTTTTCCCTGCTTTATATAAGAATATTAAGATATAATTAGTCTAATATACAATAATCGCTATAATACTATTAGTGAGCGAATTATCTTGTTCGCTGTTGTGAGTGAAAGGAGTTGGAATATGGATAAGAAACAGGGTTTGGATCTTTACCGCCAGATGGTGACGATCCGCATTCTGGAAGAAAAAGCCGCCATTCTATACCAGGAAGGCAAGATTGGCGGTTTTCTGCACCTGTACATTGGGCAGGAGGCTGTCAGCACGGGCTTGATTTCGGCCAGAAAACCGCAGGACAGGATCATCACTGCTTACCGCGATCATGGGGTGGCGATCAATGCCGGCATTCCTGCCAAAAAAGTGATGGCAGAACTACTTGGCAAGGCTACCGGTATCTCCAAAGGCAAGGGAGGCTCGATGCACATGGCCGATGTGGAGAAGAATTTCTGGGGTGGGCATGCCATCGTCGGCGCGCATCTGCCCATTGCCGTGGGCATGGCCCTGGCAGACCAGTATGAAAAGACGGACGGTGTGACGATTGCCATGTTTGGCGATGGTTCAACCAATATCGGCTTTTTTCACGAGGCTTTGAACCTCTCCAAGGTGTGGAATTTGCCCGTGCTGTGGGTGGTCGAGAACAACAAGTACGGCATGGGCACGGCTGTCGAAAATGCTTCGGCAGTAGAAATGCGCCAGAAGGCTTGCAGTTATGACCTCAAGACGGAACAAGTCAATGGAATGGATCTGTTTGAAATGCACGATGTTGCCAGTCGTTTGCTGAAAGAAATCCGTGAGGGCAGCGGCCCGCAATTTCTGGAAGCCGAAACCTACCGTTTTCGCGGTCACTCGATGGGCGACCCGGAACGGTACCGCGATTCGGAGGAGATCCACCAGTATCAGGAAAGTGACCCGATCGGAATTGCCCGCAAGCACATGATGACCAAAAAGCTGGCAACCGAAGCGCAATTGAATGAAATGGACACATTGGCAATGGATGAGGTGCTGGAGGCGATTGAGTATGCTGAAAGCAGTCCCGAACCTGCACCGGAAGACTTGTTTGCCGATATGTATTCTTACAGCGAGGTGCGATCATGACGACGATGACCATGCGCCAGGCGCTTTCAGAAGCGCTGTGGGAAGAAATGGAACGAGATCCCAAGGTTTTTATCATGGGAGAAGAAGTGGGCTTGTGGGGCGGCACCTATGCGGTCACCAAAGGCTTTCTGGACCATTTTGGTGCGGAGCGGGTGCGTGATACCCCCATCTCGGAAGCTGCGATCGTTGGGGCGGGCGTGGGGGCTGCCATGGCAGGTTTGCGGCCGGTTTCTGAATTAATGACGATCAATTTTGCTTTCGTGGCAATGGATCATATTGTCAATCAGGCTGCCAAGATGCGCTACATGTTCGGCGGCCAAATGCAGGTTCCGCTGGTCATTCGCACCTCCAGCGGCGGGGGCCGCCAGTTGGGGGCCACCCATTCGCAGACCCCGGATGCCATTTTTGCACATTTTCCCGGGCTGCATGTGGTTGCCCCAGGCACCCCGGCAGATGCCAAGGGATTGCTCAAGGCTGCCATTCGCAGTAATGATCCGGTGCTGTTCATCGAACAGGCCACGCTGTATCAGGTGCGCGGTGAAGTGCCGGATGGCGATTATGTGGAAGAGATAGGCAAGTCCAAAATCCAGCGGCCGGGAAAAGACGTTACCATTGTGACCTATTCCAAGATGCTGCAAGTCTCGCTGAAAGCGGCCGAAAAACTGGCCAAGGAAGGGATTGATGCGGAGATTGTGGACTTGCGCTCGCTGCGTCCGCTGGATATGGGGCCGGTGCTTGAATCAGTGAGAAAGACCAACCGGGCGGTGATTGTGGAAGAAGGCTGGCGCTCGTTTGGGGTGGGGTCGGAAGTGGCCTCACGCATTTATGAAGAAGCTTTTGATTATGTGGATGCGCCTGTCCGGCGGGTGGCGCAAACGGAAGTGCCGCTGCCTTATAACCGCACGCTGGAGCAATCGGCCTTGCCGCAAGTGGAAGATGTGATCAAAGCTGTGAAGGAGGTGCTGTAATGTCTGATGTGATCAAGATGCCCAAGTTGGGCTTTGATATGGCCGAAGGGACGCTGGTGCGCTGGTTGAAGAAGGAAGGCGAACCGGTTTCCCGGGGCGAGATCGTGGCCGAGATTGAAACCGACAAAGCCACGGTGGAAGTTGAGTCGGGCTACAATGGTACCATCTGCCGCCTGCTGATCAAAGAAGGCACCACCTTGCCCGTGGGAGAGCCGATTGCCATCATTTTGAAACCGGGGGAAACGGTTTGCGAACTGCCGGTGGAGGATATTGAAGAACAGGCCAAAGAAGCAGCCAAGTCCGGTGTACCCAAGGAAGAGATCAAGGTTGTGCCGGCTGAAGTGCAGGCCCAGGTACAGGAAGAGGGGGCGATGCTCAAGGCTTCACCGCTGGCAAAGCGCATGGCGCGTGACTTTGGGCTTGACCTGCACAGTGTGTCTGGCAGCGGGCCTGGCGGACGGGTGGTGAAGAAGGATGTGCTGGCAGCCATCGAGCGACACAAGGATGCTGAAGATGCTGGCGAACAAGCTGTGGCGACGGCCAGATCTGGTAAACCTGGGGCAGCATCTCTTGCCATGCCGCTGCCTGTCTGGGGCGCCGGGGAAGCATTGCCAGACGAGGAAGTGCCGCTGAGCAAATTGCGCAGCGCCATTGGCCGGCGCATGCTCGAATCCAAACAGCAGGTGCCACATTTTTATGTGGCTTATGAGTATGACGTTGAGAAGCTGCTGGCAGTGCGCAAAGAGCTGAATGACTTGCTGCCAGCGGAACAAAAACTCTCGGTGAATGACTTTGTGGTCAAAGCGGTGGCTCTGGCTTTACGCCAATTTCCCAATTTGAATGCCTCGCTGGTCGAGAACAAGATCGTGCGCCACGGGCAGGTGAATGTGGGCATTGCCGTGGGAGTGGAAGGCGGCTTGTTGACCGTGGTCAGCAAGGATACCGACCGCAAACCGCTGCGCCTGATCTCTGGGGAGATCAAGGCAATGGTGCAACGCACACGGGAAGGCAAGGTGCGACCGGAGGATATCGAAGGTTCGACTTTCTCGATCAGCAACCTGGGCATGTATGATGTGAGCGAATTTGCGGCGATCATCAACCCGCCCGAAGCTGCCATATTGGCGGTTGGGGCAGCCCGCGAGCTGCCTGTGGTTAAGAATGGCGAACTGGCAGTCGGCACACGTATGAAGATGGTGCTATCCGTTGACCACCGCATCTCGGATGGGGTCGAGGCAGCCGAATTCATGCAAGCCCTGGCAGCCTATCTGGAAGAACCACTGCGGTTGGTTGTGTAAATGGTTTGCGTATAGGTATAAGCGCAGCTCTGAAAAGGGCTGCGCATTTTTTATGGGGAAAACTTTGGCATGTTATAATCAAAAAGCGATTGGAAGGAATTTTTTCTTCACTCCGTACAAAATGTTGAGCACCGGGCCTGTTGATGGGCTTGACGTTAAATGCACCCATACGTGAAATTTTATTTTGGGGAATCCATTCATGGCGAACATTAAGAAAACCCTGAAACGCGTTTTGCCAGATTCTTTGATTGCCCGATTGAAGCAAATCGCAGCATGGTTAAAAAGCAAGCTGTACCGTATTCTTTCATTATCCGGGCGGTTGAGTGCCTTGTATTATGCCTTGTTTTCAACTAAATTCATTCGTGAGCAACAAGGGGTCATGTATGGAGTTTGGAAGTATTACCAGCAATCTTGGCAATCTCAACATACACATTATCTTTTAAGACGCAATATCCACCGGCTTGAGAAAGGCTTGTTGATGAAACCGCGCCGTGACATCTTTGCGGTGAGTTATATCATCGAAACGGTGGAATGTTTTGAAAAAATCCTTGGCGGTTGCCCAGTTATTGATTCTTCTTCCCAAGAACAGCCCGGCATGAATGAGCTTGAATGGGCCTATGATGTGCTCAAATCCTATTTTGATCTTGGGGCAGAGCATCCGGTAATTGATGCGGCCAGGAAGCATTTTCAGCGGATGCCTGCGCTTGTCACAAACGGACGATTAGTGCCATACCAAAGGGGAGTGTTACAACCTTCGCAGGTGAGCTTTGAGGATTTCATGGCTCTTTCGCACAGGCGAAAATCTGTGCGCTGGTATTTACAAAGACCGGTTCCGCGGGAATTGATCGATAACGCGGTCATGGCGGCGGCGCTTGCACCAAGCGCCTGTAATCGCCAACCATTTGAGTTTCGCATTTTTGATGACCCTGAACTCGTCGAAAAAGTGTCTGCCTTGCCGGGCGGAACGACCGGGTTCCATCAGAATTTTCCGGTCATCGCAGCATTGGTCGGAAAACTGGGGGCTTATTTCAATGAAGCTGACCGGCATTTGATCTATATTGACAGTTCTCTGGCAGCGATGGCATTTATGTATGCTCTCGAAACACAGGGGATTGGGGCATGCGCCATCAATTGGCAGGAGGGGCATTCATCCAAAAAGATGGACACATTGCTTGGACTCTCACTGGATGAGAAGGTGATCATGCTCATTTCTCTGGGCTATCCTGACCCGGAAGGTATGGTTGCCTGTTCGCAGAAAAAAGAGCTTTCCCTGCTGCGCAGATACAATGACTGATATTCCGGAATCTGGCCAAACAAGATAAAAAATGGAGCCTTTACCCAATTCAACCTTGCCTCAAAATCTACAAAAAACGAGTTCATATGCCTTTGATGTGTTTAAGCTGGCGACAGGAAATTCAATTGCCCAGGGGCTTATTGTTCTGGCTTCCCCGTTGCTTACCCGCCTTTACACACCAGAAGCATTTGGATTAATGACTCTTTTCATCTCTATTACCGGTATATTCAGGGTTATTAGTTGTTTGCGGTATGAATTTGCCATTGTCCTGCCAGAATCAAATGAAGAGGCCGCCAATCTGTTGGGTGGTTCCATGCTGGTAGTTTTGCTGATAACAGGTGTTTCTGCATTGATTGTCATACTTGGGGGAGGCCCACTTTTAAGTCTGTTCAATGCAGAGCAATTGCAACCATTTTTATGGATGATGCCGTTAACCATTTTTACTGGCGGTGTTTTCCTGGCTCTTAATTACTGGAATACACGCACAAAGCAGTTTACCCGGCTGTCGATAGCGCAAGTGATCAATTCCGTTGCAGTAATCGTTGTTCAACTTGTTTTGGGATTAATTGGTTTTGTTTCCAGCGGGAGTCTGATCGGCGCGTATGTGCTGGGATCATTATTGGGAACGGTGATTTTGGGCGGGTTGATCTGGCATGATGATGGCGCATTTCTTTGCCAAAGCATTCGTTTTCGCGATATTTTGACGCAGTTAAAACGACACCGCAATTTTCCTTTGTATGATTCATGGGCTGCATTGTTAAACAACATTTCCTGGCAATTGCCAGCTTTTCTGTTGGCAATTTTCTTTTCCCAAACCGAGGTGGGTTACTATGCCTTGAGCTTTCGTTTGCTGAAACTGCCAATGAGTCTGATTGGTGTTTCGATTGGTCAGGTTTTTTTCCAACGGGCTGCTGAAGCAAAGCCTCGTGGAGAACTGGCTGCGGTTGTCGAAAGTAATTTTCGCTACCTGATCGTCTTGGGATTGATGCCATTTTTTCTTCTCAGCATTGTGGGCAAAGAGCTTTTCCTTATGGTTTTTGGGATGAATTGGGGCGAAGCTGGTGTTTATGCGCAAATTCTAAGTATTTGGATCTTTTTCTGGTTCATTTCCTCGCCATTGTCCACCCTCTTCAGGGTTTTGGAAAAACAGAAATTCAGTCTGGTCTTAAATATTGTCATTTTCATTTCCCGTATTCTGGCCCTGGGGATAGGTGCAGCATTCGGTAGTGCCCGGTTGGCATTATTGTTGTTCGCTTTGTCCGGGATCTTGGTATATGGATACCTGAGCGTTTCCATCGGAATTGCTTCGGGAGTGTCTCTGCGCAAGATTTGGGGAATGTTCTTTACCAATGTATTGATCTGTCTGCCTGCAGGAGGGCTACTGCTGTTATTAAAATATTACTCCTTCCCAGCCTGGGCAATTCTTCTGGCTACGGTTTTGATTGTTGCAGTGTATTATATTTATCATGGTATCTATACTTTTTCTGCTCTGAGCCATTTCGCTGATATAAGAAGAATGTTAAATGACCGCTTTCAAAGGAGATAGACTTGCAGATGGAACGGGTGATTGCAATCCAGGGCGTTGACCTGGTGAACAAAGGAGCCGAATTAATGCTGCTTGCGACAATGCAGCGCATGCAGCAAGCGGGGTATATTCTTGGCACTGGTCTTCGGTGCGGCAGTTTTAGACAAAGAAATGAAATGGGTGTTCATCATTTGCCGTGGTTCTTTTATGGAAAATTACCTGCCAATTTGACCATCTTCCTGCAAAATGCACTGGATGGATGCTTCAGGGTGCTCCCGGAAAAGCGCCGCAAGGCTGACCACATCCTTCTTGAAAAAGAGATTTCTGTTGTTTTGGATGCTTCCGGGTTTGGTTACAGCGATCAATTTGGGGAGATTGGTCTTCGCAAAACGAAAATTGCAGCCCATAGTGTCAGAAGATGGAAGCAAGCTGGAAAGAAGATCATTTTTCTGCCGCAAGCTTTTGGGCCGTTTCGTCACCCTCATATCAAACGCGATATGGCGCAAATATTGAGATATGCTGACCTTGTGTTTGCGCGCGATGAGACCTCTCTGGCTTATCTTGATGAACTGGTCCATGGTGGAACTGGAAAGATCAAACTGGCGCCGGATTTTACCTGCCTCGTTCAAGGCAGATTGCCTGAATATTTTGACCCGGACAGGAAAAGAGCCTGCCTTATTCCGAATACTCGCATGATCGATCGAACTGAATCAGGGACAGGAGAAAAATATAAGGTTTTCTTAAGCAATTGTCTGTCGTATCTGATCGAAGAAAAATGCGATCCTTTTATTTTGATCCATGAAGGCCATGATCTTGCCCTCGCTGTAGAATTGCAAGCCAGGTTTCCCGGTCAGGTGGATATTGTCCAGGAACCTGATCCTTTATTTGTCAAGGGAATTTTGGGCACCTGTTCATTTGTGATCAGTTCAAGATATCATGGGCTGGTAAGCGCACTTTCCCAAAATGTGCCCAGTCTGGCAACAGGGTGGAGTCATAAGTATAAAATGCTCCTGGCGGATTATGGTTGCCCGGAGTGTTTGCTTGAGGTCGGGGGGACAAAACAGGAGATCATACAGAAGATCGACATGATCCGTTATGGTCAAAGCCGGGAAGATTTGAGCAATCGTTTGCAAATGGCTGCATCAGAACAACGCAGGTTGTCACTTGCCATGTGGCAGGAAGTTTTTGAGGTATTGGGAGGTTACTGAAAGGTTTTAATCGAAAAGACAACTTCATATATTCGCTTGGCCGGCTTGCCACCTTTGTGGTAGAGAGCTGTTTCAAGCATTCAATTCTTTGTTTTTCTTTTGCGCTTGTTGATACACTTCCATCAACCTGTGATATGCGTTATCCGCGCCAAATTTCTCCAGGAATACCCGCCGGGCCTGGATGCCCATTTCTGCCGTTTCCTGGGGGTGGTTCATCGCCCAGGTCACTTTTTGCACAAGATCATCTGCATCACCCGGATCGAACAGCAAACCTGTTTTTCCTTCATCCACCAATTCAGTCATTGCTCCGAGGCGGCTGACGATGACCGGCGTGCCGGTGGCATAGGCTTCGATGATCGTGCGGCCAAAGGTTTCATACCACACTGAAGGCATAAGCAGTACCTGGGCTGATTTAATTCTTTTTAACATTTCGCCGTGTGGCAGGTGGCCGCAGAAAATCACTTCTGCGTTTCCTGCCAGGCCCTGTTGAAGCTTGGCCTCCTCGGGGCCAGTGCCAATGATCTGCAAGGGCACATGCGGCAATTGCTGCCAGGCCCGGATCAAGGTGTCTGTGCCTTTCTCGGGGCTCAGGCGGCCAACGAATACCGCCCCGGTGCGCGATTCATGCCCTTCACCAGGATCCTGCATCAGGTAATTCTTGCGTACCAGGGTGTTCTCCGAACCCAGGCCCATGTCAAGCATTTTTCTGGCCGCAAATTTTGACACGGGCGCAATAACATCGATCTTTTTCTCCCATGTTTTCAACCAGCGGTGTATGACCTGCATCATGGTAACGGAAGCAGTTTGTACGAGTGATCGATGATAGCATTTATGCACCATGCCATGCAGCGCGGAGTGGCGGATGCAGTCCTCGCATACCATGTTGTCGCGATAGAAATAACTGTTTGCACATGCCAGGCGGTAATTTCGCAAGCTGAATACCACGGGAATCTTCAGGCTGTGGCAAGCATAAAAAACGGCAGGGGAAATCAGGGGGAAAAAATTTTGTACGTGGACAACGTCCGGTTGAAAGGTTTTGAGTATTCTTCGTATCTGGCGATAGGCCTGCCATGACCAGGCAGGCCGGAAAAAGAGGGAGGCTTTCTTCAACAGGGAATATCGCCTGATTTCTTCATTGTTTCTGAAGTATGTTTGAACCTCATGCCCATGGGATTGCAATAACTCGACATCCTGTTCGGTGGAGATATCCTCACCGCCTCTTTGTTGGTAGAGATTATGAACCATCAGGATGCGCATAGGTGATTCCTGGTTTTGTTTTCCATTCATTCCCCGCAAAAAGAATAGGTGCATTGTAGCGCACCGATCTCGCCGGCAGGTTCGCAAATGTAGGAGATATTGTCAATCGTCATTTCCCAGGAGAAATCCTGGAAGGCAAGCCACTGCATCACCTCTCCAATGTTTTCAGTGGTCACATCTTCATAGGCCAGACTGATGTGCGGCATCCACAGGTCGGGGCTGTAATAAGGGCTGATGTCTTGGCCAACATTTTGAAAACGCTGCCAGATGTGGGCGTGTGCGTTAGCAAGAATGGGCGTTTTGACCACCGGGATGTAGATGACCGGGTTGGGGCCGGTGAAGATACCCACTCCGGTGGTTGTGATCTGCAAAGGCGGGGTGATAAGGGAAACTTCATGTGCGGCTTCATCCAGAAGCTGCGTGGCATAATCTTCGCCGATCTGCCAGGAGAAGTGGGGGTAGGGTGTGGTCTGGATACCCTTGAGACCGAAACGCGTTTCCAGCTCTTGCCAGATATTCTTCACGCGGGCGTAATAGGGTTCAGGCAAAAGGGAGACAAGTCCGTGCATGGAATTGTTTCCTTTAGTAGTCGGCATCGTAAAGTCGTTTGTAGAGGCTGGTGAAATCGGCGATCTGGGTGATGTATAAACGGGTTTCGCGAAAACGCACCACCTCCAGAAAGAGATCAGCGTCATCTTCGGCCAGCTTGCGCCAGGTAAGGGTATTGCCTGGTCCACCATTATAGCCTGCCAGAGCCAGCACCATGTCGCCGTCGAAGTAGCGTTTCATGCGCGCCAGGTAGTGGGCGCCCAACTGGATGTTGACATAAGGACGCAGCAGGTCTTCTTCAGTATAATGGGGCGGCCAATTCAAATCTGCGGCGAGCTCTGCCCCTGTGGCAGGCATGATCTGCATCAAGCCGCGGGCACCCGCCGATGAGGTTGCCCCGACATCGAACATGCTTTCCTGGCGGATGGCGGCAAAGATCAGCAGCGGGTCAAGGCCTTCTTTTTCAGCGGCAGGCAGAACGATGTCCTTGAAATAGATGCCAAAGCGGATGTGGTTGAAGTAATCCGGTGCGGTGAATGTGGCTGCATCATCCATGCCGGCCTGGGTCAGTATTTGGCGGCTGGTGAAAATTGCCGGGCGGTAGGCGCCGACCTCAAACAGGTAATTCAACAGGCGAAAGCTGTTGATCGGGTCTTGTGAAAATTTTTGGCGCAGGGTTTCAAATTCCTGGTTGGCCTGGGTATAGCGTCCTATTTCCCACAGGGCGCTGCCGCGGATGAAGTTCGGATCCAGTGCCAGCGTATCCAGTTCAGTCAGGTTGCTCTCAACCGGCACCTCAAAAGTGCTGCGCACCCACAACTCTGCCAGGCGGCGTTCTTCCTGCCAGTCGATTTCCAGATCGAGGGACTGGCTGTCCTGGAAGGTTGCTTCACCATTCAAAAGCTGGCGGGCACGTTCGCTGTAATAACCGGTGGGGTCGCGCTGGGCGGCCTGTTCCCAGGAAATGCGGGCTGCAGAGACGTCATTTTGAGCTTGTTGGGTTTTGCCAATCCACAGGGAAGCGGCGGCCTGGTCGGCATTGGTGACACCCAGAACCAGTGCCCGCTGAAAGAGTACCAGGGCTAGGGGGTATTCCTGAATGCGGTAACTGGCAATGGCGGCCAGGAAGAGCGCCCGGTAGCTGAGTTCATTGGACGGATATTCATCCATCAAGCGCACCCAGATGGCTGCTGCCTCTGCCAGTTGTCCTTCAAGTTCCAGAATGCGCCCGGCTTCATACAAAAAGCCTGGGGATTCTGCCGCAGTTGGATAGCGGGCTACATAGTCCAGGTAGGTTTGGGCTGCCTGTTTGGGGCGCTTGAAATAGATCCATTCTGTATAGGCTTTTTCATCCCAGGCGGAAGCCCAGAAAGGGCTGCTCTGGAAGCGGTTGATCAACAGATTCCAGTCTGCAACAGCTTCTTCAGTGCGCCCCATTTCACGCAGGCATAGAGCGGTATAGTGCAGGGCTGAACCATCATGATCAGGATTGTCTTTCATGTACCGGGTGAAGGCATCCAGGGCCAGGCCGTATTGGCGGGCAAAGTAGTACACCCGGCCTGCCTGGTATTGATCGACGCTGATACCTGCGTTGACCAGCGCCACCAATCCGGAGTAGGCGTCATAGGTGCGGGGGTAATTCAAGATCGAATCTTGATAACGGGCATGTGCCTGTTCAGGCAAGCCGAGTTTGGTATAGGCTTGCCCGGCCAGGAAGTTCATCTGGGCGCGGGTAAATTCGCTGCTGGTGGCATCGTACACGGAAAGGTAAAGGCGCAGGGCGTTGATGGAATCGCCCAGAAGGTCATATTGCCTGGCAATTTTGATTTGCAGGCTGCTGATGTCGGCCCGTGAGCCGGTGTCGATGGCAGCCTGATAGGCATCGATTGCAGCAGCATACTCCCTGGCTTGAGACAGGGCATCGCCGCGCCATTCATGCAGATCGGCGTCCAGTACGCCTGGTTGCGCCAGGCGGCTTTTTTCGAAGGCCTCTGCTGCAAGCTGGTGATTGTTCAACGCCTGGTAGGACAGGGCCAGGAAATAGTAGGTTTCACCCAGCTGAGGATAGTCCGGGTAGTTTTCGGCTACTGTGGTCAGCGCTTGAACGGCTTCCCTGGGATTGCCGCGGTGATACTGCGAACGGCCGACACCGGTCATGGCTACTGCCTGGGTTTCAGCGTCAGCGGCTGAATTGAGCGCGGCCTGATAGATGGAAAGGGCCTGGTCATAATCGCCGTAGAAGATCAGCTGGTCGGCCTGGGCAATACGCACGGCTGGCAGCGGAGTGGGCGTGGGGCTGGGCAAGGGTAGCGGGGAAGGTGTGGAGGCGGCTATGGTTTGCGCGCTGGCAGCAGTGGCTGTTGCTTCCGCTTGTGGACCGCCGGTCAGGGCACAACCAGCGCTGATAATGGCAATTAGAAAAAGGGTCAGAATTCTTGTTGGCATAGAAGGCTTATACCGGAAACTGGGCAAAGTGTCAAGCAGGGAATTTGAGGAAACAGCAGTCGGTTCATCAAGGTCTGGTAGGAGCCCCAGATATGGGTATGGGATCAAGTATATCCTTGAAAATCTTGTTGAATTTCTGGACAGTATCGATGTCGATCCAATCCTGGCGGGTGGCATCTTTGCGGGTCATGCTGTCTGGAAGGATATTCTTGCGGTATAGGGCCAGTTGGTCAATCGTTCTGCGGCCATTCTTTGAAATTGCATCATCTGGAATAAAGCCGATGATCTCATAGATGTGAAATCGAGGGTCGTCAAAGTCGATCAGATCCAGCAGGTAAAGAGGATAATCTTCCATGTTTTCGATGACCTTCATGCCCCACGCACGAAGCTCGGCAGAATCTATACTGCCTGACATGAAGCAGCACAGCACAAAGGCGATGATTTCAGAATCGTTTTTTATAAGTCCGTTCATGGGTAGAAAGTAGCCAGATTAATTCCAGAAGCACTCCATATTGCTGATTTCTTTCCCTGCTTTACGGCGAGTGGTTAATACCCACACGTCTATCGCCATGAGCAATTTATAGATCGGATATACCGGCAGCAGCAAGAGCATCAGAATATCTGCGAAAAGGAGGATGAGGAACTTGATTTGTTCCAGTACCATGCCATAGGAGATGATTGGGCCAAAGATCGGCACAATCGAAATCAGAGCCACCAAAAAGGGCTTTTGGATGAACCAATCCCGAATTTTGTCCATGTTGGGCAACAGAACAAATTCCGATAACGACTCTAGCAGGCTTTCCAACCAAACAGGCATGATCTTCTTTTTTCCTGTAAGCGCAGTTCACAGAACGATGCAATGATTATAGCAATAAGCAGCACCTAACACGTGGGCAATTTATCCATATTCGCATCCCCCACCAAACACCTTTTCCACGGCAAATCCCGGAAAGCTATTCTTTCATTCCCAGACTGGTTTCAAATTATCTGGTAAAATTTTGGCCTCAAAAGGAGTTTGCGTGAAGATCATCATTATTTTGCGAAACAAGGAATTCGTCCTGAGCAAGGAAACCACGGTCAAGCGGGCCATGGAAATTCTGAACGTGTCCGCAGAGGCACACCTGGCTGTCAGGGATGGCAGCCTTTTGACCGAAGATGAATTATTGCATGACGGAGATGTGATCCAACTGGTATCCGTCATTTCCGGAGGCTGATGGATGAAGTGTAAAAAATGCGAGGGCCGCGCTTCGGTCAAGATGCCGCAGCACAACATGGCCCTCTGCCGCGAGCATTTTCTGGCCTGGCTGCCAGAGCAAACCCAACGCATGATTGAAAAATACCAGCTTTTCACCCGGCAGGAGAAGATCCTGGTGGCAGTCTCGGGTGGCAAGGATTCTCTGGCCCTGTGGGATGTGCTGCACCGCCTGGATTATAACACTGACGGGATCTATATCGATCTGGGCATCGATCACACTGACAGGGGTCTTCCGTACTCTGTCGAATCCAGAAGCCTGTGCCAGCAATTTGCTGAACAGCATGGCTTGAACCTGCACATTGTGGATATCAAGGAAAGCTATGGTGAAACCATTGCCGAGATTAACCAGCGCCAGGTGCGCGGCCGGCAAAAGCCCTGCGCAATTTGCGGGCTGGTCAAACGCCATATTATGAATCAGGTCGCTCAAGAACATCACTATGATATTTTGGCTACCGGTCACAATCTGGATGACGAAGCTGCTGCCCTGCTGAGCAACACGCTCAGTTGGTCAGTGGAAATGTTGGCGCACCAGTCACCGAGCCTGCCAGCGGCGGCAGGATTTGCCCGCAAGGTCAAGCCTTTCTGTCGTTTTTACGAGCGGGAGACAGCCGCTTATGCCCTGCTGCGCGGCATTCGTTATATCTACGATGAGTGTCCCTATAGTGCCGGGGCAAAGTCTTTGCTGTATAAGGATTTGCTCAATCAACTGGAAAAACGAAGCCCGGGCACAAAGTTGAATTTCTATGTGCGTTTTTTGAAAACCGGCAAGCAACTTTTCAACCTGGAAGTGGAAGAAGAGATTCCCATTGAAGAACGCTGTCCGGTTTGCGGTCAGCCCACACGCAGCGGTCAGACCTGCGCCTTCTGCCGTCTGCTGGGCGCCGGGAAGGAATGAGCCGTTCAATTCGTTAAATACCGAACAGCGGGGCGCATCTGCGCCCCGCTGTGGTTCCGAGAGAAACAACCTAAACAGCAAAACAAAGCTTCAGGCAGTTTCCAGGTATTTCTCAATTTCCCAGTCCATCACCTGGATGCGGTACTCATCCCACTCGGCCAATTTGGCCCGGCGGAAGACCTCATAAAGCTCTTCGCCCAGGGCGTCCTTGATCACGGTATCCTTGTCCAGTTCCTCCAGTGCCTCCAGCAGCGAACCCGGCAGCTGGGTGATGCCAAGCTGGATCTTCTCTTCCGGGGTCAACTCGTATACATTGATACTGTTCAGCGGTTTGGGCGGAACCAGTTCATTGTCAATGCCGTCCATGGCGGCCGCGATCATGGCGGTGAAGGCCAGGTAAGGGTTGCTGGATGGATCCGGGCAGCGCAATTCGCAGCGGGCGGCCTGGGTCATCCCCTCGTTGTAGCGCGGGATGCGAATCAAAGCCGAACGATTCAATTGTGCCCAGCCCACATACACAGGTGCTTCATACCCTGGTACGAGACGCTTGTAAGAATTGACTGTGGGGGCGATCACTGCCGAGAGTGCCCGGGCGTGTTTGAGCTGACCGGCGATCAGGCCATAGGCCAGCCTGGACATTTTGAATTCATCCACGGCATCAAAGAAAAGATTGTTACCATTGGGGTCGGAGATGGACTGATGGCAGTGCATGCCAGACCCATTCACGCCAAAGATCGGCTTGGGCATGAAGGAAGCTACCAGACCATGCGCCGCAGCAATGGCTTTCACTGTGTATTTCAGGGTGAGGACATTGTCGGCAGTTTTGAGGGCATCTGCAAAGCGGAAGTCAATTTCGTGCTGGCCGCGGGCAACTTCATGGTGGCCTACTTCCACTTCCAAACCCATCATATCCAGAGCGGCCATGAGTTCGCTGCGCACACGCACAGCATCGTCATCGGGCGAGAAATCAAAATAACCGCCCACATCGTGCGGAACCGGATGAATATGGTCGCCGCCATTACGTTTGAACAGGAAGAATTCCGGTTCAGGACCGATATTGTACGTCCATCCTTTTTCTTTCAATTTTTTAAGTGCGCGCTTGAGCGTGCCACGCGGGTCTTTGGCATACGGCACACCGTTTGGTGAGAAGATATCACAGAATATACGTGCCCGGCGCATATCGGGTGGGCTCCAGGGCAATACTGCGTATGTGTCCACATCCGGGATGAGGTGCATATCACCTTCCTGAACACGGGCGAAACCCTCAACCGATGAACCATCGAACCAGATGCCGTTCTTTAAAGCACCAGCCACCTGAGCCAAAGGGGCATCCACACTCTTCACATTTCCGTTGATGTCGGAGAACTGGAAGGAAACAAACTTAACCTGATCTTCTGCACATCTTGCCAGCAATTCTTTGGTATCCATACTACCTCCTTTAGGATTTAAAATAACAGAGCATGCCCAGGCATGCCCTTTGTAAACACAAAGATAGGATTGTTTCGGCAGCCCTTTCTATACAACCATAACAAAAACACGAACGTGCTTTTGTTAATCACTGTGCACATTTTGTCACTGCCGTCACCGACTGCTTTTGAATGCGCACTTTATTTGAAAGGGAGAAAACAAAGCCCGTGATCAGGCTCTAGAGGCATCCGCTGATCTTTCGATTTTCTCCTGAAGTTTTTCAGGATTAGCGCTCCCTTCGCAGGGAGGAACCTCCACCTCGTCAGCTTGTCCTGTTTCTGGTCAAGCTGCAGCCGCCATATCTCCGCTATTCAATTGTAAACGTCTAAACAACCTGTTCTTTAATTTGACCGATGATAACACGAGCAGGAAGGCGTGTCAAGTGGTTAATATTAGGGTCTTATGCTAGTTAGGAAAAGCCAGAGCTTTGATCTGAAGGAAATTTGGCTTACCCAACAAGCGATTGATGTAAATGCACAACGTATGAGCCGT
>JAGVAB010000112.1 GCA_020060485.1 Anaerolineales bacterium | reverse complement strand
ATCCGTGCCGGGGGAGGAATCCATTATCATCAGCATTTTGCATCTACTTTGATCTGGATGACCTTCACTGTTTTGGAAAATCGTAAATGTCAAGCTTTCCTGTAAATGCCGCGAATGAGTCACGCTCCCAGCCTCCCCCAATCCGTCAGAAAGAACCGGGAGAGGCTGGAAGCATGCCGTCTAGACGTGTTCAGAAATTTCTTTCCTGGCCAGGGCAATGAAGTCCTCCACTACCATCGGCCCGGGGTTTTCTCCCGTTCGCAGGCGCAAGGCCACCTGCCCGCTTTCCGCTTCGCTGTCACCCACCACCAGCATATAGGGGATCTTCAGCTTCTGGGCGTCACGGATCTTGGCGTTCATGCGCTCGCTGCGCTCATCCACCCTGGCACGAATACCGGCCGCCTTGAGTTTCCTGACCACTTCATGGGCATAATCCAGGTGGCGGTCGGCGATCGGCACCAGCACCGCCTGCATGGGTGAGAGCCACACCGGGAAGGCACCACCGTAATGCTCGATCAGCACACCAAAGAAGCGTTCCAGGCTGCCCAGCAGAGCACGGTGAATCATGTACGGACGATGATCCTGGCCGTCTTCGCCCACATAGGTCAGGTCGAAGCGTTCCGGCAGGTTGAAGTCAAACTGGATGGTCGAAAGCTGCCACTCGCGGCCGATGGCATCCTTGATCTTGAGATCGATCTTGGGACCATAGAATGCGCCGCCGCCGTCATCCACATCATAAGCAATCCCGGCCCTCTCCAGGGCGGCCTGCAGGGCAGCCTCGGCAGCATGCCACATCTCCGGCTCACCCACCGACTTTTCAGGCATCGTGCTCAAGTAGGCCTTGAATTCGTTGAAGCCAAACGAGCGCAGGATATGCAAACAGAAGTTGAGCACAAAGTCAATTTCTTCCGGCATCTGGTCGGGGCGGCAGAAATGATGCGCATCGTCCTGGGTGAAGCCGCGCACCCGCAACAAGCCATGCAGCACGCCGCTGCGTTCATAGCGGTAGACTGTGCCCATCTCGGCATAGCGGATCGGCAGCTCGCGGTACGAGCGGCGCTGGTCCTTGTAAATGTCCAGATGGAAGGGACAATTCATCGGTTTGATGTAGTAATCCTGGCCTTCAACCTTGATCGGGGCATACATATTCTCATTGTAAAAACCAAGGTGCCCGCTCGTCTCCCACAGCTGCGCCCGGCCAATATGGGGTGTGACCACAAACTCATAGCCGGCCTTCTCGTGTTCATCTTCATGGAAACGGATGATCTCGCGGCGCATCATAGCCCCGTTGGGGTGCCAGAGGATCAGCCCGGAGCCCACCTCTTCGGAGATGGAATACAGATCGAGTTCCTTGCCCAGGCGGCGATGGTCGCGCTTCTGGGCTTCTTCCAGCCTGGTCAGATATTCTTGCAGTTCTTCGGGTTTTTCCCAGGCCGTGCCATAAATGCGCTGCAGCATGGGCTTGTGCTCATCCCCGCGCCAATATGCACCCGCCACCTTCATCAGCTTGATCGCCTTGGGGTTGATCTGCTTTGTGCTTTCCACGTGCGGGCCGCGGCACAGGTCGGTGAACTTGTCCACTGTGAAGGTTGAAATCTCCACCCGTCCTTCCAGCGGATTGCCATATTCGTCAAGCCCGCCCTGATCCAGACCGTCGATCAACTCCTGCTTGAACACCTGGCCGGCGAATACTTCGCGGGCCGCATCCGCCGAGAGCGCTTCGCGTTTGAAGGAGTGATTGCCGCCGATGATCTTTTTCATCCGCTTTTCGATCTCCTTGAGATCTTCAGGCGTCAGCGGCCGCGGCAGATCGAAGTCGTAATAGAAACCATCCTCAATCGGCGGGCCGATGGCGATCTGCGCCTCAGGGAATATTTCCAGCACCGCCTCAGCCATGATATGGGCCGTGGAATGCCGGATTCGATACAGTTCGGATTCTTCGTATTTTTCTTTCATTTGTTCAGCCATTTCAAACCTCCAGGATGTGTTGTCTGAATTGCATTCGCCTTGTAGTAACGACTTTAGTCGTTTCAAATCAGAACCTTCCAAATTTGACGAAAGACTTGTCACGACAATAACTTGGCTTCCTTTCCGCAATTCAGGTTATTAATCACCGATGCAATCCTGCGGGTGCTCTTAAAAACAAAACACCCGCCCATATTGGGGCGAGAGTTCAATCACGCGGTTCCACCCAACTTGATCTGGCGAGCAGATCATCTCTGGCAGCCGATAACGGGGCCAACCGATCACCTTACTGGGGACATGCGTCCGGTTCCGGATCTGGCTCACAGGGGGTTTTGGCTGCCTTCGCCTGGGGGAAACTCTCAGCCGTGGATTTCCCTTCTCTGACAGACTGTGCTGCAGCTACTCGTCCTGCTCAACGCCTTGTGTTGAATTAAGACAGATTATACCCAAATTATGGCGGGATGGCAAGAGAAAAATGGGAACAAAATCGGCCAATCAGGCAACCTGGGATCAGGATACGACCCGAACTCTACAAGAGCAGATTCACCCATACTGGATGGATTCAGTTTTGCGATAACACTTTGATTTCCTGTCGTTGCGAGACCCCTCCCGGGGTCGAAGCAATCTCTTTCGCGGCGATGCGTACCAAGCCTTGTCAAATCCTCTGGAAGATGGGGGCGATCACGCACATCTCGTGCAAACACACCATGCACCTGCAAAACCAACCGACGAAACCGCATCAAACCTGTACCTCGACAAGCTCGGTCAACGGTTTAATTAGCCAACAGGTCTGTCGATCATCCTGCAATCCCTTCTTCCCCCAGAACT
>JAGVAB010000013.1 GCA_020060485.1 Anaerolineales bacterium | reverse complement strand
GGCAAAACACGAAATGAATGCGTGTGTGATGGGCGGTGTTGCCACAGTCTATCAGGAAATTTTCTCGCAGCCCGAGCACAAGGACCAGTCCTCATCTGACGAGTATTACATCACGGACTTGCGTCAAACCAGCTATAGATTCAAGGATGAGAGAAAGGAGGAAAAGCCCGTAGAGAAAAACCAGGAAACCGTTGTCTCTGACCGATTATCTTACTAAACCAAAAGATCAATGAGGAAGAAGGGAAACATGAAAAAGTATTTTGCGATCCTAGTACTGTTGGCAATGGTCCTCGCGGCCTGCCAGCCTGCTGCACCTGCTGCCCCCGCAGCACCTGCAGCTCCTGTTGCTGATGCACCTGCCGCTGAAGCTCCTGCTGCTGAAGCTCCTGCTGCACCCGCAGCCAGCACCGGTGTGACCGAATTGAAGATCCTCTGGGCCGAATGGGATCCTGCGAACTACCTGCAGGAGATTGGCAACATGTACGAAAAAGAGACTGGCATCAAAGTCAATGTTGTCCAGGAACCCTGGGGCAGCTTCTATGACCTGATGGCCTCCCAGTGGGCAGCCAAGAGCAACACCTATGACATGGTCGTCGGCGACAGCCAGTGGCTTGGTCAGGGTGCCGAGCAGGGTCACTATGTTGACATTACTGATTTCATGGTCAGCAATGGCATTCACACCACCGTGACCGAAGCGACCATGAAGTACTACGGCGAATACCCGACCGGCAGCGGCAATTACTTTGGTTACCCCACCGAGGGTGATGCAGTGGGCTGGGCTTACCGCAAAGACCTCTTCGAAGATCCTGAAGAAATGGCAGCCTTCCAGGCCAAATACGGTTATGAATTGAAGCCGCCGGAAACCTGGTTCCAGTTGAAAGACATTGCCGAATTCTTCACCCGCCCCGACAATCCGAAAAACGGTGTCAAATACGGCGTTGGTGTCTACACCCAAAAAGATTATGATGGCATGATCATGGGTTACGAGAATGTCATGTTCTCGTGGGGCGCTGACTGGTTCGATCCTGATACCTTCGAAGTTGAGGGTGTGGTCAACTCTCCTCAGGCTGTTGAAGCTTTGGAGTTCTACCGCGAGCTGTATGCCTGCTGTACCCCTCCAGGAACCAGCAATGCCTTCTTTGCTGAAATGAACGATGCCTATATTTCCGGCCAGGCGGCGATGATCATGAACTACTTCGCCTTCTTCCCTGCGCTGGCCAATCCTGGCATCAATCCCTTTGCCGAGGTGACCGGCTTCTTCGCTGGCCCCGCTGGCCCCACTGGCGAAGCTTACGTTGCCTTGGGCGGCCAGGGCTTGAGCGTGCTGTCCTACACTTCCCCCGAGCGGCAGCAAGCTTCACTGGACTTCATCAAATGGTTTGCTCAGGAAGACGTCCAAGCTGAGTGGGCAAAAGTTGGCGGCTACACCTGCAACAAGAATGTTCTGGCTTCCGAAGAATTCTTGACCAACACTGCCTACAACCAGGCTTTCTCCGATTCCATGCAGATGGTTAAAGACTTCTGGAACATCCCGGTCTTCGGCCAAATGCTCGAACCCGTCAACCGTGTGATGCATGCTTACATCGTGGACGGACAAGGCACTGCCAAGGACGTTCTGGACCAAATCGCTGCCGAACATCGCCAGATTTTGGTGGATGAAGGAATTCTGGAATAACAAGTTTTACAGATCCATCATGGTGAGGGGCAAATGCCCCTCACCATACTCCCCATCCTGCGTGGAGAAGAAACCCATCTTGAGGAAAAGAATATGTCAAATGAAACGGGTTTGAAGAAGCGAGGCAAATGGCATCTGAGCGATCGTGGTTTGGTCAATCTTTTTATTTGGCCGACATTGATCCTGCTTATACTTGTGAACATTTTTCCGCTTTTCTACAGTCTTTATCTCAGTTTTACGAATTATTCGGTGATCGCCAATAAACTGCCGGTGTGGATCGGCATCCAGAATTTCACCAATCATATGCAAAGTCAACAGGTGTGGAATTATTTTGCAATCACTGGAAAATTCACCTTGATTTCTGTTCTTTCACAAACCCTGCTTGGATTTGGCCTGGCCATGTTGATCCGCGAAAAATTCAAAGGCAGCGGCATTCTCACAACCTTGATCCTCATCCCGATGATGCTTTCACCGGTTGTGGTGGGTTTGTTCTGGAAATTGATGTTCAATCCCGGTTATGGGATTTTCAACTACTTGATTAGCTGGACCGGTTTACCACTTACTACGGATTGGTTGGCCAGAACTGACCTGGCCTTATGGGCAATTGCCATTGTAGATATTTGGATGTGGACGCCTTTCGTCATGCTGCTGGTCTTGTCCGGTTTAAGTGCCATCCCCGATTACTTGTATGAAGCAGCCGTGATCGACCGTGCAAGTTCCTGGTTTCAATTCTGGCGAATCACCGTCCCCCAGGTTGCCCCCCTGGTTTTGATCGCAGTTCTTTTCCGGACAATTGAAGCAGTCAAAAGCTTTGACCTGGCCATGGGCCTCACCGGCGGCGGCCCGGGCGCTGCCACACGTTTGATTTCCATTGATATTTATACCCGTGCTTTTCTGGGTCAATTCAAAACCGGTCAAGCCAGTTCCCTGGCAGTGATCGTTCTGGTTGTGATCGTTGCGATCAGCAATCTCTATATTACCGCTCTGAATAAGGTGAAAGAAGGTTAAGCAATGGCAAATAACCAATCAACACCTCGAGAAATTAATTACGCTTCCCGCGTGGACAAGGTTACCCTCAAAGCCAGGGCAACCAAAGTCATCAAGGCAATCCTGACATTGGTCATTGCGATCATCGTCCTCCTCCCCGTTATCTGGATGGCAATGACAGCCTTCAAATCCCGCGCAGATGCAGTGGCTGCTCCACCAAAAGTGATCTTCGAGCCGAGCATGGAAGGATTTGTTGGCCTGCTCACCCAGCGCCGACAGGTGACTGAAGCGCAAGGATTGGATGCAATCAGGAATGACCCCAATCTTAAATGGTATGACGAGGTCATGCTGAAGCGCGGCCAGCAGATCGTGGGCACCAGTGAATACGTCGGCTATCTGAAGAATTCCGCCATCACTGCCGGTGTTTCCACCATCCTTTCTGTGGCACTGGGTTTGCTTGCAGCCTACGCCTTCAGCCGCTTTCCTGTGGCTGGCAAAAATGACCTGCTCTTTTTCATTTTGAGTACCCGTATGCTCCCGCCGATTGTGGTAACCATCCCCATCTTTTTGATCTACCGTCAATTGGGATTGTATGATACAACATTTGGCCTGATATTGCTCTACACCGTGTTCAATCTTTCATTCTCTGTCTGGCTGCTGCAAGGCTTCATTGACGAAATTCCACATGAATACGAAGAAGCTGCATTGGTGGACGGTTACAGCCGCTTGCAAGCTTTCTTCAAGATCGTGTTACCCCAGACCATAACCGGTTTGGCGGCCACAACAGTCTTCTGTCTGATCTTTGCCTGGAATGAATATGCCTTTGCAGTCATGTTGACCGCTCAAAATGCCCGAACTGCTCCGCCCAGCATCCCTTCAGTATTGGGAACAGGCGGTATTGAATGGGCGCAAATCGCAGCCGGCGCTATGGGCTTCCTCATCCCTGTGGCAATCGTTACCTTTGCCTTGCGCAATTACCTGCTGCGCGGTGTAACATTTGGCGCAGTGCGCCGCTAATAGAGAGAATTGATTATGGCTACTATTGAGCTCAGAAACGTTGAAAAGAAGTTTGCTGAAAAATACGCCGTAAAACCGATGAACATGACCATCCATGATGGCGAGTTTGTCGTCCTGCTTGGCCCATCTGGTTGTGGCAAAACAACCACACTGCGTATGATCTCCGGGTTGGAGACGGTTAGCAACGGCAATATTTTTCTCAATGAGCGCGATGTGACCTGGGCGCACCCCAGTGACCGCGATATTGCTTATGTTTTCCAGTTCTATGCCCTTTACCCTCATCTGAATGTGTGGCACAACATCGCTTTTCCCCTTCAGGCGCAGCACGTGAACAAAGATGAGATTCAAAAACGGGTGCAGGAAGTTTCCAGCCTGTTGAAAATCAAGCATCTCATGAAACGGTTCCCGGGTGGCTTGAGTGGTGGAGACCAACAACGCGTTGCCCTGGCACGCGCCCTGGTTCGCCGGCCGGCTGCATTCTTGATGGATGAACCTCTTGGGGCGCTGGATGCAGAGTTCCGCGAGGTGATGCGCGCTGAAATTAAAGAATTACATATTTTGCAGAAGGCAACCAGTGTATACGTAACCCATGACCAGGTGGAAGCCATGGCAATGGGAGACCGGATCGTTGTCATGTCCGATGCAACCGTTCAACAAATTGGCACCCCCGCCGAGGTCTACTACAACCCGGCCAATCTTTTCGTAGCCAATTTCATCGGCAGCCCTGGCATGAACCTTGTCCCAGGGCACTATTATGACGGCCTGGTCACCCTGCCTGGCGGCTCCACCTATCAACCGCCTCAACATTATCAAGAAAAGATCGAAAAACAGATTGGCCCTGATTGTGATGTGATCATTGGTTTCCGGCCTGAAGCAGGTCAAATTGTCTCTGAAAACAAGATATCGGCGAATGTTTTTGCGATTGAAATGAACGGCAGTTATATCATGCTGGATTTGCATTTGGACGAGAATACCATTGTCCGCTTGCGGACGATCCGTAATGCTTCAATTGAGCGCGGTGATGCGATCAATTTCGACCTTGACCCACAGATGGTGCGCTTCTTTGATGCAAAAACAGAAGCTGCATTAGTGATGGAGTAACAGACATGAGTCAATTCAGCCTCCAAAACGTATCCAAAACATTTGGCCACATCCAGGCGCTCAAAGATATCTCTTTTGAGGTCAAAGAGAAAGAATTCTTTGTGCTGCTTGGCCCAACCGGCGCAGGCAAATCCACCACCTTGCGAGTGATTTGCGGTCTTGAAAAACCAGATTCGGGTCATGTCTTGTTTGATGGTGAGATCATTGATCACCTCACCCCGTCAGAACGAGATGTAGCGATCGTCTTCCAGCAATATTCGCTCTACCCCACCTTGACTGTTTATGACAATATGGCTTTCCCGCTGAAAGCGCCTGGTCGAAATTTCACCAAGGAAGAAATCAAGGAGCGCATTGAACTGACCGCCGAAAAACTGCGCATCACCCATTTGTTGAATCGCAAGACGGCTCAGCTTTCGGGTGGTGAAATGCAACGCGTGGCGATTGGCCGGGCAATCGTGCGCCGCCCGCGAATTTTCCTGATGGATGAACCGCTTTCAAATCTGGATGCAAAGTTGCGCGAATCCCTGCGCGCAGAACTCCAACACCTGCAAAAGGTTGAGGGCGTAACCACCCTGTATGTGACCCACGACCAGATCGAAGCCTTAACCATGGCCGATCGCATTGGCATTCTTAACAAGGGCGAGATCATTCAGATTGGCACTCCTGTGGAAATTTACGACCACCCGGCAACCACCTTTGTGGCCACCCTGGTGGGAACACCGCGCATCAATCTACTGGATGCCAGCCGGCAGGACAATTCCTTCGGTATTGATGGCATGCACCTGCAAATGAAGATTCCTGCTGGCCTGGATGTACCTATGGAATTTGAACTGGGCATTCGTCCGGAAGACGTCGTCTTGAACCCCAATGGCGGCGAGTTTGCCGGTGAAATCAAGTTGGTCGAACCGCTCGGCGTGGAAACGATTGTACACATCGGCAACGGTGATAAAGAAATCACCAGCCTTGTGACTGGTTTGGTTTCCTATCAATTGGGTGAAAAAATTCGGTTTGATGTCCATAATGACAGGCTGCACTTCTTTGACAAACAAGGTGTTCGTATTTCTTGAAATTCTGAATCTATTTGATCTATTTTTGAAAAGGAGAGGACTGCTATGAAATTCGGTGTAAATACTTGGGTTTGGACAGCTCCGCTGACCGTTGAAGAGCTGGAAAAACTGGCTCCCGAGATCGCCAGGATGGGTTTTGACCACATCGAAATCCCGATGGACGATCCAAAGACACTTGATTTTGCGAAATGCAACGAGATCGTAAAGAAAGCCGGTTTTGATAGTGTGAGCTTCTGCGCTGCCATGGGCCCCGACCGTGACCTGATCGACCCGGACCCCAAAGTGCGGCAAAATGGCGTGGATTACCTGAAAGCCAGCATGGACGGTCTGGTCATAATGGGCGGTAAAAATTTCGTTGGCCCCTTCTATTCAGCAGTCGGCCGCACCTGGCAGCAGACAGCCGAAGAGCGCGAAGCAGACATGAAGATTTTGGTCGACATTTTGCTTGAACTGTCTGAGTATGCAGCGGAGCGCGGTATTGTTCTGGGCGTCGAGCCGCTCAACCGCTTCGAAACCAGCTTCATCACCACCGCCGAACAGGTTATCGAACTGGTGGACCGTGTGGATCACCCAGCCTGCAAAGTCATGCTGGATACCTTCCACATGAACATTGAAGAAGATTCGATGGGTGATGCCATCCGTGCAGTCGGCCCACGCCTGCTTCAAGTTCACAGCAACGAGAACAACCGCGGCACACCTGGTAAGGGCCATGTGCCCTGGCAGGAAGTTGCCCAGGCACTGAAAGACATCCACTTTGATGGCGTCTTTGTCATCGAGTCTTTCACCAGTAAAGTGAAAAGCATTGCACGGGCAGCCGCCATCTGGAGACCTCTGGCTCCCTCGCAAGATGCCCTGGCAGCAGACGGTTTGATCTTTTTGAAAGAATTGATGAAATAAGCTCTTATTCTGGTAGGCAAAAGGAGCAGAAAATGACCAAAAAGTTGAACGTCGCTATTGTGGGTCTGGGTTTCGGGTCTGAGTTCATCCCCATTTACCAAAGGCATCCGCACGCCAATATGTACGCGATTTGCCAGCGCACAGAAAGCAAGCTGCATCAAATCGGCGATGCTTTTGGAGTTGAAACCCGTTATACAGATTTCAACAAGCTGATCGAGGATCCAAATGTGGATGTGGTGCATATCAACTCCCCGATCCATGAACACGCCCCGATGAGCGTGGCCGCATTAAAGGCTGGCAAGCATGTAGCCTGCACAGTACCCATGGCAACCTCAGTAGATGAGTGCTGGCAGATCATCGAAGCCCAAAAAGCCTCTGGCAAAAAATACATGATGATGGAAACAGTGATCTATTCCCGTGAATACCTTTATGTCAAGGAATTGCGGGATACCGGCCAACTGGGCAAACTTCAGTTCCTGCGGGCTGCCCACCAGCAGGATATGTATGGCTGGCCTGGATACTGGGAAGGCCTGCCCCCCATGCACTACGCCACCCATGTAGTCAGCCCCTGCCTGGCAATGGGCGGCAGCATGGCTGAATACGTCTCCTGTTTCGGTTCTGGCAAAATTGCAGACCAGTTGATACCGAAATACGGTTCACCCTTCGCCATTGAAACAGCACATATCAAACTGAAGGATTCCGATCTTTCAGCAGAAGTCACCCGCTCACTGTTTGACGTGGCCCGCCAGTACATTGAAAGCTTCGATGTCTTTGGCAGCCAGATGAGCTTTGAATGGCAATTGCTTTCCAACGAGGAACCTGTGGTACACATGGGCGGTGAAGACGCCAAACACGTGGCTGTGCCCGATTACGCCCATTTGCTGCCGTCCGAAATCCAGCAATTCACCACCAAAGGCGTTTATGACATGGATGAAAACCAGCATTTGTCCTTCATCCAGGGCAGCGGCCACGGTGGCTCTCACCCGCATCTTGCCCACGAGTTCCTGATGGCGGTCATTGAAGACCGTGATCCCTTCCCGAATGTATTCGAGTCGGCCAACTGGACGTCGGTTGGCATTCTCGCGCACGAATCCGCCATGCAAGGCGGCAAAATCATTCAATTACCTGCATACCAATAGAAAGGAAGTTTACAATGTCAAGACCAATCACTCTTTTCACTGGCCAGTGGGCTGATCTGACCCTCGAAGATGTGGCAAAGAAAGTCAGCGCCTGGGGATATGATGGCCTCGAGTTGGCTTGCTGGGGCGATCACTTTGAAGTGGACAAAGCTCTGGAGAGCGACAGCTACATCCAAAGCCGCTGGGACATCCTGAACAAGTACAACCTCAAATGCTTTGCGATCAGCACTCACCTGGTGGGACAATGTGTGGCAGATGACCCAATTGACGAACGACACCGCGCAATCCTTTCAGACCGTCTGTGGGGCGATGGAAAACCGGATGGCGTGCGCTCTCGCTGCCAGCAGGAAATGAAAGACACTGCCCTTGCGGCAAAGAAAATGGGCCTGAAAGTGGTCAATGGTTTCACTGGCAGCCCGGTATGGAAGAACCTGTATTTCTTCCCCCCGACCACTCAGGATATGATCGATCGCGGTTACAAATTCTTCGCAGACATGTGGCTGCCGATCCTGGACGTATTCAAAGCCAATGATGTGAAATTTGGCCTCGAAGTTCACCCGACTGAAATTGCCTATGACCTGGTCACCACGCAGCGCGCCATTGATGCGGTAGGTGGGCATCCCGCCTTTGGCTTCAACTTTGACCCCTCGCATTTCATTCACCAGTTCATTGACCCGGTGGAATTCATCAACGAATTTGGCAGCCGCATCTTCCATGTCCATGTCAAAGATTCCCGCCTGCAACTGAATGGCCGCAACAGCATCCTGGGTTCCCATCTGGACTTTGGCGATCATCGCCGCGGTTGGGACTTTGTCTCCCCCGGACATGGCGACGTGAAATGGGATCGATTGATTCGCGCCCTCAATCGCTTTGGTTATCAGGGCCCGCTCTCTGTTGAGTGGGAAGACAGCGGCATGGACCGCGAGTGGGGCGCACCCGAAGCCCTCAAGATGATGAAGTCACAGGACTTTGCTGCCTCAGCAGTTGCTTTTGATGCTGCCTTTGCCTCAAAAGAATAGGGCCTGCCGGCTCCAATTGCAAGTGAGAATTTGATCTGGAGGAAAATATGTCGGAAAAAGATACTGGTTTCACCACCATGGCTGGCCCCAAGGGAACGGGTGAGGCGCCGGAGATTGGCGTAGGCATGCTTGGCTATGCCTTCATGGGCAAAGCACACACCAACGCCTACAAGACCCTGCCGTACATGATGTACCCCCCGCCTGCAATTCCCAGGCTCGTCGGCATCGCCGGCAGCAATCCGGAAGGCGTGGCCGAAGCTGCCAAACGCTATGGCTATGAAAATGCCTACACCGATTGGCGCAAGCTTCTGGATAACGATGCCATTCAACTCTTTGATAATTGCGGCCCCAACGGACTGCATGCAGAACCCTCCATTGCCGCCATCAAAGCTGGCAAGCACGTCATCTGCGAAAAACCGCTTGCCCGCACAGCTGAAGAATCCTGGGAAATTGTGGAAGTCGCCAAAAAAACCAGCCTCAAAAACCTGGTGGCATTCAACTACCGTTTTGTGCCTGCCATTCGCCTGGCACGCGAGCTGATCGAAAGCGGCAAGCTCGGTCAGATCTACCACTATCGCGCCTCGTACCTGCAGGAATGGATCATGCCGCATTATGGCACGCCTGCCATCTGGCGTCTGGACAAGAAGAACGCCGGTTCCGGCGCATTGGGCGATCTGGGTGCGCATATCATTGACCTTGCACATTTCCTGGTGGGCGATATCAAGGCTGTCAGCGCCATGGCCAAAACCTTCATCGACCGCCGCGATGGCCCCGATGGTCCCAAATCCTTCAAAGTGGAAGTGGATGACGCTTTTGTTTCCTGCGTGGAATTCGAGAACGGCGCCATCGGCACATTGGAAGCTTCGCGCTTCTCCGGCGGCCACAAAAACTATGAAACCCTGGAGATCAACGGCGAAAAGGGCTCGATCCGCTTCAATCTGGAACGGCTCAATGAACTCGAAGTCTTCTGGGTGGGTGATGAACCCAAAGAAACCCAGGGCTTCCGCTCCATCAACATCACCGAAGGCTACCATCCATTCATCAGCAACTGGTGGCCGCATGGCCATATCATCGGCTGGGAGCACACCTTCATCCATGAGATCACCCATCTGCTCGATTGCATTGTGAATGACAAGGACGTGGCCCCCTATGGCGCTACCTTTGAAGATGGCTATCGCGCCTCGGTGATTTGTGATGCTATCCTGAAATCTGCAGAATCCAAGAAACAAATCGACATTAAGTATTAATGTTACCTCAGGTGAGGCGGAGGATCATCTCCGCCTCACTAAAACCTGTTGGAGAATAACATGGCAAAAAAACAAGTTCGACCACCCTTTGGTTTATTGATCGCCTCGGCTCTGCTGGTTGCATTTGGCTTGATTTATAAACAATTCATCCTGATCACGATCCCCGTCGCCAAGCAGATTGACAACATTATCTTTACGGCCGTAACCTTCATTTGCATTTTTGTCGCCATTCTGCTGGTTTACATCTTCCTGATCAATTTGATTTCTCAAATCTTGAACAACCGCATTCCTGAGAAGATTTACAAGCCGATCAATTTGGCCTTCACCATCGGCATTATTCTCAGTATTCTGATGATGCTGCAACCTTTCACAATTGTTTTATATCGTATCAGCTTCCCGATCTTGCTGGTTTCGTTGTTGAGCTTCATTCTCTGGAGCCACATCAGCCCTTACAAAATGCCGGACGAGGAAATTGCGGCTTAATGTACAACAGCATAATCTGCCAACAGCTGATTGAATTGGATCAAGCTGCATACTTGCATCCCTTCTTCGGCTGATTTTAGCGGCTAGTATTAATTTTTTCCCCAACAATAGATAAAGAGAGGCTACAAAATGACAGATCGATTTATCCCAAAGCCTGAACACAAATTCACATTTGGCCTTTGGACCCTGGCGAATACTGGCCGGGACCCGTTTGGCGAACCAGTGCGGGACAGCATCAGCCCCGTGGATGTCGTACACATGGCCGCCGAAGTGGGCGCGTATGGCGTGAATTTCCATGACAATGACTTGATCCCGATCGATGCTACCCCCGGCGAACGCGACCAGATCATCAAAGACTTCAAGAAAGCCCTTGATGAGACTGGTCTGGTTGTGCCTATGGCAACCACCAACCTCTTCGGCGACCCGGCCTTCAAGGATGGCGCTTTCACTTCAAATGACCCGCAAGTGCGCGCCTACGCTTTGCAAAAGACCCTCAACGCCATCGATCTGGGTGCAGAGTTTGGCGCCAAAGTGTATGTGTTTTGGGGCGGGCGCGAAGGCGTCGAAACAGACGCAGCCAAGAACCCCGTAGAGGCCACCAAGCGCAATCGCGAAGCCATGGACTTTGTTTGCGAATACATCCTCGAAAAGAAATACGGCATGAAACTGGCCCTGGAAGCCAAACCCAACGAGCCGCGCGGCGACATCTACTTTGCCACCACCGGCCACATGCTGGGCTTCATTGAAACCCTCGCCCATCCCGAAATGGTTGGCGTCAATCCCGAAGTGGCTCACGAACACATGGCCGGCCTCAACTTCCTGCATGGCGTCGCCCAGGCATGGGAAGCCGGCAAATTGTTCCACATTGACCTGAATGACCAGGCCTTTGGCCGCTATGACCAGGACTTCCGCTTTGGCATGGTCAACCTGAAGAGCGCCTTCTTCCTCGTCAAATTCCTGGAAGATGTGAAATACGCCGGCAGCCGCCACTTTGATGCACATGCCTACCGTTCAGAAGATTACGAAGGCGTCAAGGACTTTGCCCGTGGCTGCATGCGCACCTATTTGATCCTCAAAGAAAAAGCAGAACAATGGAATGCCGACAAGGAAATCCAGGCCATCGTGGAAGAAGTCAACTCCGACAAGGCCGGCGTTTCCTCCTTGCTGGGTGCTTACAGCCAGGATCGGGTTGATAAACTGAAAGCCGCCAGCTTCGACCGCAAGGCACTCGGCAAGCGCGGTTTGAAGTACGAAAGACTGGATCAGTTGACCATTGAAGTTCTGTTGGGCGTTCGTTGATCTAAAAGGAACCGGATCATGAAATATTTCCTCGGCCTGGATATTGGCACCTCGGGTGCCAAGGCATTGCTGTGCGATGAGCATGGCCGCATCGTCAAGATGGCAGTGGCGGAATACCCGCTGCATACACCATTTCCGCTGTGGAGTGAGCAGGAACCCGAAGATTGGTGGGCCGGTTCAATCCAGGCAGTGCAGGAAGTGGTCGCCAGTGCTTCCATTTCAGCAGCCGACATTGCCGGCATCGGCCTGACCGGGCAAATGCATGGCGCAGTCTTCCTGGACAAACAGGATCAGGTCATCCGCCGCGCCTTGCTGTGGAACGACCAGCGCACGGCAGCCGAATGCGCCCAGATCACCGGCATCATGAGCTACGAGCGGCTGATCGAGATCGCAGGCAACCCCGCCCTGACCGGCTTCCAGGCACCCAAGATCCTCTGGCTGCGCAACCACGAGCCGGAAAATTATGCCAAACTGGCCAAAGTTCTGCTGCCCAAAGATTATATCCGCCTCAAACTGACCGGCGAATACGCCAGCGATTGTTCAGATGCAGCCGGTACCCTGCTGCTCGATTTGCGCCAGCGGGACTGGAGCGCCGAACTGCTGCAAAAGCTGGAAATTCCGCGTGAGTGGCTGCCCAAAGTCTATGAGGGTTCTCAAATCACCGGCCAACTGCGGGCAGATGTGGCTGCCACACTCGGCCTGCCTGCTGGCATCCCCGTGGTAGCGGGTGGCGGTGATAACGCCGCTGCCGCAGTCGGCACCGGCATTGTGCGCAGCGGCCTGGTCAGCAGCAGCATCGGCACCAGCGGCGTGGTCTTTGCCCACAGCGATGAGATCAACCTCGACCCGGCCGGTCGTTTGCACACCTTCTGCCATGCCGTTCCTGGCAAGAATCACCTGATGGCCGTCACCCTTTCCGCGGGCAATTCCTTCCGCTGGCTGCGGGACGTTCTCCAGGATGCCGGACGCTCAATGGCCGGCATGCCTGGCCTGGGTCTGGATTACGACGCCATGACCGCCCAGGCCGCCGGGATACCCGCTGGGGCCGAGGGCCTGATCTTCCTGCCCTACCTCACCGGTGAACGCACCCCCCACCTCGACCCCCTGGCAACCGGCGGCTTCATCGGCCTCACCTCGCGCCACACCGCCGCCCATTTGGTGCGGGCTGTGATGGAAGGGGTCGCCTTCTCTCTGCGCGACGGGCTGGAGATCATGCGCGGCCTGAACGTCCCCATTCAGCAGGTGCGGGCAATCGGCGGCGGCGGCAAGAGTCCGCTGTGGTGTCAAATCCAGGCCGACGTTTTTGGCTGCGAAGTGGTCAACCTCGAGGTGGAAGAAGGCCCGGCGTATGGCGCGGCTTTGCTGGCAATCGCTGCCGACCAGGACGCCGCCGGTGTTTCCGCGGTTTCCGAACAATGCGTCAAAACCATCGGCAGCCGCTCCCCCGATGCACGCAGCCAGGCCAGCTATGACCAATTTTATACCGTCTACCGCGGCCTGTATGCTGCCCTCAAGGACAGCATGCACAACCTGACAAATATCGTCACCGGAACGAACTGATCGCCGCCAGACGTTGAACAAAACAGATGCCTTCTCCTTAATGCAGGTTTTGCAGCCGCAAGGGGAAGGCATCTTTATATTTCCTTGTTGCCGGCTCATGGCATTCTCAAGAAAGCTTGACATTTACGATTTTCCAAAACGGTCAAGGTCATCCAGACCAAAGTAGATGCAAAATGCTGATGATAATGGGCTG
>JAGVAB010000010.1 GCA_020060485.1 Anaerolineales bacterium | reverse complement strand
GAGGGGAGTTTGAGGGGTGGGGTGCAGAAAACCTGGCGATATACGCAAACCAGGGCTTATTTGGCCTGTAATTTGGCGTCATCATTAAGATAAGGGAACAGAAAATTAACTTTGAGAAGGCCATGTTCACATTCCGACGATTTGCTGGCCAGGAAAATATCCTTTGTTATAATTCAGGGATGCGCAACCATTTCACGAAAGAGGGCCGGTAAAAACCAATGAGTTTTAAGTGCATCGATCTCTCGCTCACATTTTCATCCCAATATTCAATCGAGGCTTTGGATAGAGTCAATTTTTCTGTTACGCAAGGGGAATTTGTGTGCATCGTTGGGCCAAGCGGCTGCGGAAAAACCACACTCCTTAAACTGATTGCCGGGCTGCTTGATCCTTCAGCCGGGCAGGTAGTTTTTCAGGAACTGCCAGATGCGACCCGTCAACAAACTGCCATGGTATTTCAGAACCAGGGTCTCTTCCCATGGATGACTGTTCTGGAAAACGTAGCTTTTGGTCTGGAAATGCGCGGCATGTCCCAAAAAGAGCGCCAGCAACTGGCATTGGAATTTATCAACCGCATTGGACTGGGAGGATTCTCCATGTTCTACCCGCACGAGCTTTCCGGTGGAATGCGCCAGCGAGCTGCCATCATGCGCGCCTTTCTTTCCGACCCGCAGGTTTTGCTAATGGATGAGCCCTTTGCCGCTCTGGATGCCCAAACGCGGATCCTGATGCAGGAAGAATTGCTGGATACCTGGCGCATCAACCCCAAAACGGTGATCTATATCACCCACGATATCGAAGAAGCGATCCTGCTCGGTGACCGCATCCTGGTCATGAGCGGGCGGCCGGGGAGCATCCGCGCCGATATTCAGGTAACGCTCCCCCGGCCCAGAACCTTGTCTTTCCGCAAGCATCCGGATTTTGAGTGCATCCACCAGCAGGTCTGGCAGTTGATCGAAACAGAAGTGCGGGAAGGCCTCAGGTTGGGCACATGAAGATGACCAGGCAAGCAAAGTCCGTTTCTTCCATTTCAATTGGTACACTGATCCTGATAGCCGTTCTTCTGCTGGTTTGGGAATTATCCTCTGCCCTGAGCCTGATCTCGCGCCTGTTCTTTCCTCCTCCTTCGGTGATTCTGAAAACGTTTTATAAATTGCTCCTGGATGGTCGCTTGCTCAAGAATACCTCTGCGACATTGATGCGCATCTGTCTGGGGTCATTGATGGGCATTGTTCCCGGTGTTTTGATGGGTGTTCTGATGGGCTGGTCAAAGCGCCTGCGCACGCTTTTCGACCCACTGATTGCTGCCCTCCACCCCATTCCCAAAATTGCCATCTTTCCGCTGATCCTGATCATTTTTGGAATTGGAGAAATATCAAATATCGTGGTGATCGCCATTTCTGCATTCTTCCCTGCCCTGGTGAACAGCATGACCGGCGTTGGCCAGCTGGATCCGGTTTATTTTGAGGTGGCGCGGAATTACGGCGCAAATCGATGGAAAACTTTTTCCCGCATTCTTATACCCGGCAGCCTGCCCAGCATCTTGAGCGGGGTGCGCCTGGGCCTGAACACGGGGTTGCTGATCGCCATTGCTGTGGAATTGATCTCAGCCAAATCCGGCCTGGGGGTGATGGTCTGGTTTTCATGGCAGACCCTGCGGGTGGAAGAACTCTATGCCAGCCTGATCGTGGTAGCCGGACTTGGCATTCTGATCAATGTGGGGTTAAAGGCTCTCTCTAACTGGCTGGCCCCATGGAATGCAGATCAGATTCAGTACACGCTCGACACGCAGAAATCCAGGCATTCCTGGCCTGCAAGCCATTGAACATCATTGCATATCCGGTTTGCCGGTCATAAAAACTGCGTCCAAAATGGCCAGCCATGCCAGTTCAGGTTCACAAACAGTCAGTACAAGCTTCCAATAATTGTTGATAAACCTCAAAATACCGCCTGGCAGCTTCTTCGAGGGCATATGCTTCCAGTATCCTTGTACGGGCGGCATGCCCCAAACTGTGCCGCTGAGATTCAGGCATGGCCAGCATTTGGCAGCAACCGTCCGCCAAGGCAGCAGCAGATTCTGACGGAACCAGAATTCCGGTATCACCGATCAACATACCCTGGTCTCCTGCATCGGTAACCACGCAGGGAATTTGGCAAGCCATGGCCTCAGCCACTGTTAAAGGTAAGGCTTCACTCATGGAGGATGACACAAAAAAATCCAATCCTTGCAGCATCTTCTCCAGATTTGGTAACGGTCCGAGCAAATGAACCTGACTGCTCAATCCGGCTGTCATGATCCATTCCCATAGCCTTGAATTACCCGGCTCAACCTCTTTGCCACACATCACAAAATGCACGTCCGGGTACGATTGGTGCAATATCCAGGCAGCCCGAATGAACAGCGCATGTCCTTTGGCAGGAACAAAGCGCCCGCTATGCCCAATCAAAACCGTGTCTTCAGCCACTCCCAGTTGCTGGCGCAAGGCAATACGACTTGCAATAGCGGGCCGGAACCGCACTGCATCCACGCCATTCGGAATGATGTGCATCTTGCCGGCTGGATAGCCCATCGCCAGGTGAGATTGATACGCACTTTCCGAGCAGCAGATGATCCTGCTGGGCAGAAAATGGGAAATCATGCAATTCACCCGGATCACAAAACGGGTTGAGGGTTTCAACAAGTGCAATGCCCGCGCCGTGTGATGCACCCCCCATACCACAGGCACCTGACTGCCCGCCAGCCTGGTCAAACCTCCCACCAAATCGGCATGATAAAGCCAGGTTTGCAAAACATCGGGGCGGGTTTTCTGGATGATCTGCAATAATTTCTGAAAGCCGGATATTGAAAACCGCCCGCGAGACATGTTCAAAGTCTCTACAGGAATGCCCTGAGCCCGTATTTGTTGCCCGGTGGGGCCATCGCCGGTCAGGGAAACCACATGGTTTTCGATTCCTTCTTTTCGGAAATGACTGAGCAGGTTGAGCAGCATCGATTCTGCTCCTCCATAGCCCAGGCCGGTAATAAGATGCAATATCTTCATCCAGGTTTCATCCCTTGTAAAAGTCGAAGATAATCCTGGGTGCCCTTCTCAATTGAATACTGCCGGGCAGCTTCCTGCAAGCCCTCTGGTGGTGGATTCTTAATCGCAGCCAGGATGGCCTGAGCCAACGCGTCGGAATCGCCCACTGGAACCAGCGCCCCCCATTTACCGTTTTCAAGGATTTCAGCCGGGCCGCTGGGGCAGTCCGTTGAAACCAGCGGACATCCACAGGCCATGGCCTCCACCAGCACACCGGGCAAACCTTCCCAGGCAGAAGATAGTACAAATACAGCCGCCCGGCCCATATAGGCAAATGGATTGCTGACAAACCCGGGGAGTTCAACCAGGGTTTCCAGTCCCAATTCGACAATCAAAGCCTGCGTGGTTTTTCGCAAGCCGCCCTCCCCCAGGATTACCAATCTGGCCGGGATTTGTTCAACAACGCGGGCAAAAGCCCGAATCAGGGTCTCGTGGTCCTTCTGCTTCTCCAGACGCCCCACGGTAAGCACCACTGGCGGCTGGCCGGATTGAAACCACGGGTGGTCCAGCGACTCACTGGCCTCCTGGAAAATGCGCCCATTGACTAGCGGATTATGGATCACATGTATCTTGTCGCGATCCATTCCCAGCCAGGTTGCCAGGCCGTCTGCGACCCCGCCAGATACTGCCACAATGCGATCTGCTTTTTTGTAAAGAAGCCGGGCAAGCCAGGGAACAAGACGCCCTTTTAATGTCGTTGCATTTCGATACACAGAATGGACATCGTTATGTTCGCTGATGACAAGGAACGAATCTGTTCTGGAGAGCTGGCAGGCAATGATGGCATTCAAGTTCACATGCATCTGGGACGAGATCAGACAAGCAGGCCTGTCTTGCTTAAGATAACGCACCAGGGCTGGCAAAGCCCTGAACATACTGCGTGCATTAAGATTGACCACACCCAGCTCTTGGGGAATCTGTGAGCGGAAATTTTCGTCCACCTGTGCAACAACCAAATACACCGAATAACCGTGCTTCGACAAGCTCTGGGCAAGATTGGTCATCGAACGTTGAACACCACCCCGGCGAAACGAGGGAAAAAGAATGGCAATCACTGGTTTCATTTCGGCAGCCATGCAGACAGATCCCGACCAATGATATCCTGTAAATCCAGAATGTCATCAGCAAATAAGTTGCGCAGATAAACCTCGGTCTCCAGTGTCATCTCAACATAGGGCGCCGGGCGGAGATTCATTTTGATCAATTGCTGCTTGAGAGAATGGCGAAATTCCATGGGCAGGATAGTCTTCAATCTTTCGCGCCACACACTTTGTTTGCGCAGCCAGCGTTGAAAATTCATTGAACGAGGCAAAGCGGAAACATTGCTGGCAACCGGTTGAAATTTCCTGTCTTGCGGCGGCATACCCAGAAAGGCTGTCAAGTCCTGCATGGTGCGGTTCAGGTCGTGGCGCAAATCTTCATACAGGATGAAATGAAAATTCTTTTTCGGAAAAGATTCCAGAAATGGTTCCAAAAGTTGGGCATAACAACTGCCACGTACATATCCAAAGATCATCGCCCCAAGCTGCCTGAATTCCTGATCGTTCTTCTGCAGTCGTTCTTCCTCGGCCTGCAAGGCCGCCTCAAATGTCAGATTTTCCCGCCCTTCCCGAATCATATTCCAGTACCACGAATAAGCCCTCTCGGTCGGGTCGCGCAAGAGGACGATCATCATCGGCCCATCAGGATATAAAGATCTCAACCGGGGCGCAACTTTTTCGCTCCAATACAGATAGTGCGGGGTGGCATCGCCGCGTAAGGGAAACGCAGATGCATTTTTATAGAAGGTCTGGGCGTACCAATCAAGCCCCTTTTCATACAGAGAATCCCTGCTGAAAAAGAGAGGCTCCTTGCTGAATGGAAAATAAACTTCCGGCAATTGCTTCAACAAATCATGCAAAGTGGTAGTGCCGGCTTTGGCCGCACCGAGGATAAAAAAATTCGGCAAACTGGAAAAAACGGCAGGTTCAGTCTTCATCAATCTGCTATGTTCTCCAAGGAAGAACTTGTATCCAACTCACAAATGGCGCCCAAAGCGAGTTTTGAAAATCCGCTTGAACCGGGTTGCCTGTTGCTTTAATCTCCAACCCAGACAACCATCTATCAAGATCAGGTATATTCCGGGAGCCTGGAAAGGAAAAGAAGCGATGGATTTTGCCGCATATTGGCGCATCTTTTCCCGGTCCCCTTCCCGCTCATACTGGTAAGCCACATCGGCCCACATACTGGCAATCTTCCTGCGGGCAAACACCTTACCGTAACTCTGCAAAGTTGCCCAATGTTTCTCCACCATATTGATACGCGCCTGTTCCAGGATGGCAGCCGAGTGCTGGGTATGCTGCACGATAATTGCCAGTGGTTTTTGCACAACATGCAGCCCGCCAACCCGGCGAAACCTCAATAGCCAATCCGTGTCCTGGCCGCGCCGCAATTGTTCATCGAAAAGACCAGTCTGCTCAAAGATGTGGCGCCGTACCATAAGGGTCGTTCCCATGTGGAGAATATTTCGGAAAAGGATATTTTGAAACTCCGCGTCTTTCTGCGCGGGAATGACCTCCTGTTTTCCATCCAGGCGCATATGAACATAGCCTGTTGTACACCCCGCAATAACGGGGTGCTGCTGCATGAATTCCACCTGTTCCTGTAATTTTTCAGGATGCCAGGTATCATCGGAATCAAGAAAGGCGATCAAATCTGCCTGCGCCGCAGTAATCCCGGTGTTCCAGGCAGCAGCCAGCCCCTGGTTGCTGGCGTGTGTCAAACACCTCACACGCACGTCCTGAAACCCCTTAATGACCGCCAGACTGTCATCCCTTGAACCATCATCAACCACCAGCAGCTCAAAGTCATGCCAAGTCTGAGAAAGAACGCTCTCAATCGCAGTTGCAACCAGTGTCTGGCGGTTATAATTGGGTATGATCACACTGACAAACGGAGAAGGGGTCATTGATTATGTTTTTGAAGGATGTCTTCGCCCAATTGATTTGACAATTTTGGAAGGCAAAAGAAGTGCCCCGGCATGGAATAAATCCAATCAAGCCCTGATCTTAAGGCAGATCTTTTGTCTTTGAAATTCCTGAATTTTCATTTTAACATGGTTCTCTGGGATTTGCCGTGGAAAAGAAATTGGAGGGTGTTTTTGGTGCGGAACGCCCCCCTATGCGTCACATTTCTTCCCAAAGAACTTTTGCATAATTCGCCCACAAATCCTTTCTTTTTGATAAAATCAAATATTGGGTTTACTTCGAGGCAATTGCATAATACACACGCAAGGAATTCCATGTCTTACGATCCCTCCATACCCCCTATCCCATTTACAAAAGAAGATTTGAACAGCACAATTGGTGAACGTTTTTTGAAAGTCCTGCAGAATTTGCCTGAAGATCATATCGCTTACCAGGACTCCGAAATCACCTTAACTTACAAGGATCTTTTTAAAGCCAGTCAGGCATTGGCGAGCCGGCTTGTGAAAGAAATTGATCAAAACGGCGCGTGGCAGCAACTGCCTGTTGCTTTAATGATCAAACCAGGTTGGCGGGAATTGCAATGCCTGCTGGGAACAGCCCTGGCTGGCCAATTCTATCTGATGCTGGATGTCGATCAGAGTGAATCACAATTGATAAACCTGCTCAAAGATCATCCAGTAAAAGCTTTGATCACCATGACCAGCTTGAGGGATATGGCCGCGGGGTTGGTCAAATCCTTACCAGAATGCCGCTTGATCTTCCTGGATGAATTGGATACCGAGGTGGTTCATTTTCAAGTACCGGCGTTGAACACACAAACTTTCCATTCGGTATTTTTCACCTCCGGTTCAACCGGCAAACCGCGCGGGGTCATCCGGACACATGGCAACGGTTTACATTCCTCTTTTTATGGAGCCAATGATAACCATATGTGCCCCAACGACCGGATAACTTTAACTTCCAGCACCGCCATCGGTATGTCGATAACCTCAACCCTGGGAGCCTTATTGAATGGCTCGACCATCTATCGTAAACTGGATGCGCTAATCAGCCCTGCGGCTGTTTATGAATGGTTGAAAACAGACCGGATAACAGTTTTTCGTTCCTCGGCCGGTCTTGTTCGCAGCTTGATCAATTTGCCTGAAGAGGCAACCGCCCCTTTGCCTGATTTAAGATGCATCGATACCGGCGGGGAGTCATTCACCCGGCAAGAGGTGAACAGGATACTGGCTTTGATGCCTGCCGGAGGCGAACTGGTAGTCCGTCTTGCATCCAATGAGGTTGGAAACTATGCCGTCTTTCGTACCCGAATGGGAGACCATTGGGAAGGCGAAAGAAACCCTGCCGGATATCTAACAGACACCGTTACCGTCTTTGTGGTGGATGAAAACCGAAAGCCGCTCGATCCCGGAGAAGAAGGGGAAATTGCCGTACGCAGCCGATACCTGGCCGCAGGTTACCTCAACGATCCCCAACATACAACAGCCCGCTTTGCCCCTGACCCTGATGGCGGCGATGAGCGCATTTATTACACTGGCGACATAGGCAGAATAACAAAAGATGGTCTGGTTGAGTTTCTGGGCCGCAAGGATTTCCGGATCAAGGTCAGAGGCTATACCATCGAACTGGAGGCGGTGGACGCAGCACTCAAGGCATTACCTGGCACTCAGGATGCTGTTGCAGCGGTGCAAACCCTGCCCAGCGGCAACAAGAGGCTGGTTGGTTATCTGGTACCCAAAGAAGGTCAGGATGTATCGTTCAAGACAATTCGCCAGGATTTGGCAAAAACCCTGCCATTTCACATGATCCCGTCTGTTTTTCTGACCATCGATGCTTTGCCAAGCACGCCAACGGATAAGGTTGACCGCAAAGCTCTGCCGCTGCCCCCGCCCACCAGACCGGAACTGGATACACCGTATTGCGAAGCGCAAAGCGAACAGGAGATGCGTTTTGTAGATATCTGGGAGAGATTGCTGGGCATCTCGCCGGTCGGCGTAAACGACAGTTTTTTTGAACTTGGGGGCGACTCTCTGCTCAGCATGCAAATGATCCTGGAAGTGGAAATGGCCTGCGGCTGCAAGATTCCAATGGAATTCTTTGAACATCCGACCATCGCCAATTTGTGCGTTGTGATGCAAAACCAAAACGACACTGCGCCTGCCCTGCCAGTTGTAGCCCAGCCCAAAAGGAGATCTGCAACACCCCCCAAGGCGAAGCTTGCCCGTTTGCTTTCGTTGTTTGGCCAACCACGAGATATCTGGCATTCCATTATCCTGCGGGTCAGGAAGCCCTTTGAAAAGCGGATCCTGACCATGCACTACACTGACGGTATACAGTGGCTGCTGGCATGGGTACAAAAGCCAATTGTCCAAACCATATTTTACCAATGGGAAAAACGCATATTCACCGAATTCATGAATAGCCTTGGAATGGATATGGAAGGGCATCAAGAAAAATTTTCCCTTACGCTGGCAGGCAATGTCTGGGCACGCATTTCCCCAAAAAATACAGGGCCAAACGGCATCAATTACCTTAAAGACCCTCACCGCTTCTGGCAGGAATTAGGAAAAAGTATCGAGAATTCCCGACCGGACGCGGAGAACAATCTCTTTGAAGTCCAAGGATTTGAGCACCTTGAGGCAGCCTACGAGCGCGGGCAAGGGGTGATCCTGCTATCCTATCACGGAAACTTGACCAAGCTCCCAACCGCCTTGATCATGAAATGGCTGGGATGCACTTTCATGCCTGTGCTCAGCCCCCGCCTGACCTTGCGCACAGATTTGAGAATGGTTGAGAAAAACCTGAAAGCTGAGAACATCCTGCTTCAACTGAATGCTTTGCAAGCCCAGTATGGGGGAAATGTCATGCTGCGGGCATATCGCACACTTACCAATGGGCAGATCATTCGAGTCTATATTGACAATGGCCTGACATCCCGTGGGGATTGGCCGATTGTCGTATGCGGCAAACAATATAAATCCCGCACAGGCTGGGCAGACCTGGCTTATCATACCGGTGCTACAGTCATCCCGATGGTGAACGCTTTGCAACAGGATGGCAGTATCCTGCTTAAGATTATGCCCCCGCTTCAAATCAGCAATCCGGATCAGGGTTACCATCAACAAATCCAGGAACTGATGGAACAATATGCAAATTTTCTTTCAACTGCATTTCGGGACTTTCCAAATTCTCTGCGTTGGAAGATCATGAAGAACCACTGCTATCATCCGCAAGCAACAGAAAATGCTTGAATTTTTGATAGCCTCTTCATTTATTACACCAGTAATATAAGGAAAAAATGGAATGAAACTCAGTACGCTCTTTAAATTTTTCGTGTCTTTCAGCCTTTTGGTATTGGCATCAAGCGCCTGTAAGCCGGCACCAGTCACACCCGAGAACACTGAAATGCCTGAGCCTACTGTTCCAACGGCCAGCGAAATAGCAACTGATATACCTCAGACTGCCACAGTCCCTGAAACAGTGACATTAAAGCTGGGTTACATGTCATATATTTCCAACACGATTTTCATGATCGCCGAAGAGGAAGGCTATTTTGCTGAACAGGGTCTGGATGTGGAATTGCTGCCCATCAAATCTGGAAACGAACTCATCCCCCTACTCCTGGCCGGAGAACTGGATGTCAGTGCCCCATCCCTGAATGCGGCATTTTTCAATGCTGTCACCCGAGAGGGGCAGGTCAAGATCATCATGCCGTTGACTGATTTTCAGATCAAAGACTGCCCTACGATCGCATATATGGCCCGCAAGGCAGATGTTGATGCCGGCAGGTACCTGGACAAACAGGAATGGAAAAATGCCAATCTGGTGATTTCCATGCAAGCGTTGACCAGCGTCCCCGGTTATGTGCTGGGAATGACTTTGGCGCCTTCCGGTTTGAGCGTTGATGATATGCTGATCGCGAATGTGGATGCTCCTGCACACGAAGAAGCCCTCCGTAACGGGCAGGTAGATATTGTGTATGCCATTGAACCTGCCATCACCCGCATGACCGCCAAAGGAGATATCGTCGTTCTGGACAGTGCTGAACAATATGCCCCGGGACTGGCCAGCAGTGTGATCGTTGTTGGCCCAAAGGTGTTTGATGATCCAGAAGTCGGGAATCGTTTTGCCATTGCATATTTGAAAGCAGTACGGCAATATCTGCAAGGCCCAACATCCCGAAATGTGGAACTGGCTGCTGAGCTTACCAGCCTTGCGCCGGAGCTTGTTGAGAGAATCTGCTGGTCTGACAGCTCTCCGGACGGGATCCTGAATTTGCAGTCTGTGATGGATTACCAGAATTGGCTGATGGAACGCGGCTTACTGGACGCACTTGTAGCTCCAGAAGATTTTTATGAACCAGCATTCGCTGAGTATGCGGTTGGCATACTAGGGACAATGGATTCCAACTGACCATGCGCTCTTGGTACAAAGCCGCCAAGGAAAAACGAGCAGATGAATTTATAAAATCACATCCAGAGAAGAATTCTTTCAACCATCCAACTTTTTTCAGAAGAGGAACCATGAAATATCGACATTCACTCAATAGCATCATTTTGACCATTTTGTTCTGCCTTTCCAGCGCCTGCGGAAAAGCACCGCAAGCAGCCGAGCCTTCTGATCCATTGGCTTCTCCCGAAATGCCTGAGCCTGTATCCATCAAAATCGGCTACCTGCCTTTTATTTCCAACACGATCTTCCTGATCGCTGAAGAAGAAGGCTATTTTGATGAACAAGGGCTGGATGTGGAACTGATCCTGTTTAAGAGTTCGAATGAACTGATGCCGATGCTTATGGCTGGGGAGATTGATGTAATCCCGCCTGCATTGAATCCGGCGATCTTTAATGCTTTCAGTCGGGAAGGCAAAAGCAGGATCATCTTGCCATTAACAGATTTTGGGATCAGGAATTGCTCGGTGGCAACTTACCTGGCCAGAAAATCGGATATTGATGCTGGTATGTATGCAGATAAAAAAGACTGGATCAATGCAAAATGGGTGCTTTCCTCACTGCCTGTAAACAGTCTTCCCGGATATGTTCTGGCAAATGCGCTCACTCCGGCTGGTTTATCTGTGGATGACATACAGATCGAAATGGTGGAATTGCCAGCGCAGGAAGAAGCTTTGCGCAATGGGCAGGTGGACATCGTCTATGCAGTTGAACCCTGGATCACCCGCATGACAGCCAAGGGTGATATTGTCATTCTGGATTCAGCCGAACGATATGCGCCGGAATTATCCAGCAGCCTTGTCATTGCCGGCCCGCGGATCATCGATGATCCGGATGTCGGGCGGCGCTTTGCCATCGCTTATCTGAAAGCTGTGCGTCAATATATGGAAGGCCCCACTCCCCGCAACGTGGAATTGGCGGTTGAACTCACCGGCCTGGCACCAGAACTTATGGAACAGATCTGCTGGTCTTCCAGTCCTGTAAATGGCGTGGTTAATACGGCCTCGCTGATGGATTTCCAGGAATGGCTGCTGGAGCGTGGTCTGGTTGACGAGCTGGTCAGCATGGAAGACATCTACGAGCCTGCCTTTGCCGAATATGCGGTCAGTGTACTGGGAGAAGTGGTACCCTGATCAACCTGCAACTGTCTTGCGCGCCCCCTGCCGTTACAGTTGCAGGGGGCGTTTTTTCAACTCATATCAAGGCGAAACAGTTTATTGTTCAGGACAAGCTGCCGTTGTGGAAAGCTCCGATGAAAAATAATATGCTTCGCCTGCCCGGGTGTCCCGAACCACCAACAATGCCCTGATTGGTAAACTCTGGCTGCTGCGCCCGCGGCGAATGAAGGCTTCCCGCGCGGCATCCGCACAGCCGACCAGGTAGATCTCTGAACCCTGGGGAAAATATCCCGGATCAGCTTGCAAAGGCAAGACCGCTTCAACGGTATAAGCCCCTATCCCGATGAATGTAAGCTGTGGAATTTCTTCAGTGCCTGGCATGTAACGGGGATTAAGCGCAAGACCATGATAAATAAATACACTGTCATCTTCAAGCAGGGTTTGAAACTCCTCTGGATTGATGCCGGCATTTTCCAGCGCATCCAGCAGACCAGTGTCAAGCAGCACCTGCCAGGCTGCGGCTTTGTCGGGGTAGATCAGGCGATTGGGAATGACCGAAGCGGACAGGGGCATGCTGATCCCGATCAGCAACAGAATTAACGCAACTGGCCAAAGCGGTTGTCGCCTGATGTGTGGCGGGTAAGTCCTTTCCCATACTGCCTGGCTGCCAGCGTCAAACGCCGTTCCTTGCAGCCAGGAGATCGTCCATTGCGCAAGCTGCGTCAGGCCCACCCCGTAATACACTACCGCTGCCCATTCAACCGGCACCAGATAACGGCCACCCGATGTGCGCACCAGGGCATTGGAAAGATGATACGCGCCAAAAATCACAGCCGGTATCCACCCTGCCTGGCTGCCTTTCTTTTGGGAAAACCCGATCCCCACAGCAACAAGCAATAAATTGAACCCCATCAAGGCGGTCGCGGCTGCTGGCAAATGCCCGTTCCAGTCCTGATCCCAGCGCGGCACCCGAACCGTTGTACGAATATCCTGAAAAAATGTGTCAACGGGAAACACCAAAGATGTACCCACCAGATTATGCAAGAAATGCGAAAGCATAAAAGGTTGTAATATTGCCGCATCTCGCTGATCCGGTACAGCCGTTTCGATTGGAGCCGGTGAATCCTGAGCCAATATGTCAGCCTCTTCCACGACCATGCCATATCTTAAGTCAGTGATGAAGCGCAACTTGGACAGTACACTCCGTCCACTTGGCCCGGAAACGAACCAGGGCAAAACGACCAATGAAAATCCGAGCATATAAATCGCAATATTGACCAGTTTGTTCTTTAATTCCTTTTTGCAGAAAAATAAAAACGGAATAACAGCAGCAAACACCAGATACGCATTGGGGCGGGTCAATGCGGCCAAGCCGGCCGCTCCTGCGGCCCAAAGCAGCCATTTGGCACGAGTCGTCTCATTGCTGCGATGCTGCCATTCCACCAGAAATACCGCCAGCAGGGCCAGGAACAAAGCCGTGGGCAATTCACTGAGCAGCAGTTTTGAATGCGAGACCTGAAGGTCCAATGTGGTGCGAATAGCATTCACTTCCCGGAAGACAGCCAGAGAAGCAATTAGCACACCTGCCGGGCGGCTGTGCAAACGCCGCCCCAAATGATACAAAAGCACTGGCAAGAAGCCAAGCAACAAGGTCTGCACCCCCACAATGTTTTCATATTTCCACCCGCTGATGATTTGAAAAATGCCCAAAAGAAAAATATAGAATGGCTTGTCTGTTGACCTTAGATTGTTGATGCCCTGTCCTAGTGCCAAATAACGCCCACCAGTATCGTAAGTGGCTGCATCCGAAAATGTATAAAACTCATAATTGGGAGCGGTCGGTTCAGGCAGCATGTAGCTATGCAGGATAGGCTGGCTTTGCCAAACGAGAACTGTTCCAACCCAGATGGCGGCCATGATCCACAGGTCCGGATGGCACAGCCAGGCTTTACCTTTCATGCGTTTTTCAGCAATCAGAACCAGACTCCCCAGGAAGATTGACAGCCACACCTGGAAACCAAGCAAAGGGACACTGCCTTCATTCCAGTGCACATCCAGCGTGACACCAAATCCGGTTGCAAGCACAAATATCCATATGGCCACAAATCCCAGAAAAACCAGAGAACTCGTCCAAAGATTGGTTTTCCTGTTGTGCCAGTCTTCTCTCACATGACGCCAGCCAGTGCCATGCTGCAGAACGATGCATAGCAACACTTGTAAAACAAATACGCTCAGCCAGACAATGAGCGGTAACAATCGTTGGCGGTGAAACTGGAAAGCATTAAAGCGCTCCACAGGGATGCGAAAAAACAGGGTGCTGAGCAGGATGACAAAAGCCAGGGGAATGCGCAATGTGCGCTGATAACGATCCAAAAAATCGAAAAAATACCTGGAAAGACCTGCCTGTTGCCTGGCATCACGGATCATATAACAGGCAAACAGAGTCATCAGGAAAATGACAAGCGTCAGGAAAAGCCTGGCAGCAGAGAAACCAAAAACAAGGGCATTTTTGGGGTCTGCCGGTATGGCGAGCGTTGCGAACAAGGCAGCCCAGCCAGAAACTGCGGACAGCAGCCAGAATGCGGATTGGAGACGTTTACTGTTCATGAAGATTGAAGGTTTTCAACTTCCTCCCAAACCAGGGGGAAAGGGACCTGACCTGCCTGGCGAACACCTGCCAAAAATTATACTCTTCTTTTTGCAAATTAAACCGCCTCCCCTATTGCAATTGAACCATTGTTTTGCTATACTTTAACTGGTCAGACCACTTACCAGTATACAGGAGATGTCATGCTCTGGAATCAACCCCTGAAACCCGCAGAACTTACCGAAAACCGCCTGATCGAAGCCATCCTCGAAGGCCACTTCCCGATCAATTCGCATTTGCCAGGGGAACGCGAACTGGCAGAGCAGCTCGGCATCACCCGCCCCACCCTGCGCGAAGCCCTGCAGCGACTGGCGCGCGACGGCTGGCTGGAGATCAACCAGGGTAAATCCACCCGGGTGCGCAATTACTGGACGGAAGGCAATCTGAATGTGCTGGCGACCATTGTCCAATATCAAGATCACCTGCCGGCAAATTTCGTCAGCGACCTGATGACAGTACGCCTGCTGCTGGCCCCGGCCTACACCCGTCTGGCAGTGGAAAAGAACCCCCAAGCCGTGGTCGAATTGTTGACACCTTCTCTGGCATTGCCCGAAACCGCCGAAGCCTATGCACTCGCCGACTGGAACCTGCACCAAAAGCTGACCATCCTTTCCGGCAATCCCATCTTCACCCTGATCCTCAACGGTTTTGAGGAATTGTATGACGTGATGGGCCGGCGTTATTTCTCCCAGGCCGCCAGCCGGGCACATTCCCAACAATTTTATTGTGACCTGCTGGACTGTGCCCGCCGCTGTGATGGGCAAGCAGCAGAAGTCCTGGCGCAAAGAGTGATGGCAGATTCCATTGTCTTATGGCAGCAGTGTTAGCCTGACATTGTATTTGATAGCCGCAACATACGGTTTGACAGAAAGAATGAGGCAAACCCATGTGGAACCAAGGATGGCGTGACCAAACCTGGTCAGAGATCGATGACAAACCCTGGGATGTAATCATCATCGGAGGCGGGATCACTGGCGCAGGGGTGCTGCGCACAGCAGTAGACGCCGGGCTGCGTGTTTTACTGCTGGAAGCCAGGGATTTTTCCTTCGGCACCTCCAGCCGTTCCTCCAAACTGGTGCATGGGGGTTTCCGTTACTTGCGCAACAAACAGTACGATGTGACCCGCGAATCGGTACGTGAACGTGAGTGGATGCTGCACGAGGCGCCCCACCTGGTCACGCCGCTTGGCTTCTGTATGCCCAGCTATAAACAAAGCCGTACACCGGCCTGGCAACTTGACCTGGGGGTGATCATCTACGACCTGATGGCCCCCAAATGGGCGCACCGCCGATTCGATAGCAGACAATTCCTGAAGGAGTGTCCTGCGCTCAACCCGCAAGGGCTAAAAGGCGGACATCTGTACTTTGACGCCCAGATGGATGATTCACGTTTGGTGCTGCGCATCCTGAGCGAAGCCATGGCCGCCGGTGGTACAGCCCTCAACTATGCCCGTGTGACGGGTTTGCTGCGCACGCAAAATGGGCAAGCCTGCGGCGTGATCGTTCAGGATCAGTCGGGTGATCAAACCCGCGAGAAAGCAGTCGAAGGTCGAATGGTGATCAATGCTACCGGCCCCTGGACAGATGATATCCGCCAGCATGTGGATGCCATTCCGCGCATGCGCAAACTGCGTGGCAGCCATCTCATTTTCTCGCAGGAGTGCTTCCCACTCAATCATGCGGTCACCTTATACCACCCAATAGATAACCGGGCCATGTTCGCCCTGCCCTGGGAAGGTGTATCGGTGATCGGCACCACAGACCTGGATCACAGCCTGGAATTGGAAACCCGCCAGGATGAACCTTGCGCCAGCCAGGAAGAAATCGAGTACATCATGGAAGCCCTGCATGCCACCTTCCCCGGTTTGGAAGTCGGCCTTGAAGATATCCTTTCAAGTTTTGCCGGATTGCGGCCGATCATCGGCACAGGCAAAACCCGGCCATCGGATGAATCACGGGCGCATGGCATCTTTGACGAAAATGGTCTACTGACGATCACCGGCGGCAAGTTGACCACCTTCCGCATTATGGCCAACCAGGTTCTACAGGCAGCCAGCCCGCACCTGCCGGGAAATCCTGACTTCACCATACGGCGGCGCATTTTTGATCCGCTGCCGATTGAACTGCTGGCTGAGAACCTGCCCGCCGAATCTTTGATGTATCTGGCGGGACGGTATGGCAAGCTAACCAGCGCCATGCTGGCCACAGCACAACCTGGCGAATTGGAAAACATCCAGCCTTTGCCCAATCTCTGGGCGGAACTGCGCTGGGCGGCGCGGGCTGAAGGCGTGGTTCATCTGGATGACCTCCTCCTGCGGCGTGTACGCCTGGGTATGCTCCTGCCAAACGGAGCATTTGACCAAATGGAACGCATCCGCAAAATTGTCCAACCAGAACTGGGCTGGAATGACGCCCGCTGGATGGCGGAAGAGAACAAGTATCGCAGCATCTGGCAGCACGCCTACAGCCCGGCCCCGCTGGGCTAATGCCAGAGGCCACCCAGTGGAGAAAACTCCCGGTCCCTTTCACAACAAAAATCTGCATGGAGAGTTCAAATGTCAAAAGAACAAACTGACCTGAAACCCAACTGGTACGAAGGCTACATTCCTGCCGATTCATGGCGCTCCCTTTTTCGCTGGGGCGATCCCCAGGCATTCAAACACCCCAATGTCCGCCTGTATAAATTGATGAAAACCACCTTCGGCATGCAAGACAGTGATTTTCAGTCACCAAAGCTGGGATTGGAACCGGTAGAAATACAAATGCCAGTTGGCCTGTCTGCCGATCATATAGCTGCCCTGACAAGCATGGTGGGTGAAGAAAATTTGCGCTCTGACACCTACACCCGCATCAAGGCCTCCTACGGCAAGGGCATGATCGATGCCCTGCGCCTGCGCAAGCAGATCGTGGAGAACATTCCCGACGTTGTGGTGCACCCGCGCAGCCGGGAGGATGTGGAAAAGATCGTGGCCTTCTGCGATGAGAATCGCGTCCCCTTGTATGTTTTTGGCGGCGGCTCTTCTGTAACGCGCGGCATGGAAGCGGTCAAAGGCGGTGTAACCATCGACATGAGCGTGCACATGAATCGGGTGATCACCTTTAACGAGGAAGACCAGACCATCACCGTTGAAGCCGGCATGTGGGGGCCTAAACTGGAAGATATTCTGCAAAACGCACCACAGACCCTGAACGCCCAGCGCGCCTATACCACCGGACATTTTCCCCAATCCTTTGAATACTCCAGCGTGGGTGGCTGGGTAGTCACTCGCGGCGCAGGGCAGAACTCGACCTACTACGGGAAAATTGAGGATATGGTCGTGGCCCAGGAATATGTGACCCCGTTGGGAGTGATCCGCTCGCAGCCTTATCCCCGCCAGGCCACCGGACCGGACCTGGATGAGATCATGATGGGCAGCGAAGGCTGCTTTGGCGTGCTGACCAGCGTCACCCTCAAGGTGTGCCACTGGATGCCGGAAAACCGCAAGCGCTTCAGTTATATGTTCAAGAACTGGGACGATGCCCGCAACGCGGCGCGCGAGATCATGCAGGGTGAATTCGGTTACCCTTCCGTGTTTCGCCTGTCCGACCCGGAAGAGACCGACGTGGCCATGAAGCTCTATAAAGTGGAAGGCACTGTGGCCGACTCATTGCTCAGGCGGCTGGGCTTCCAGCCCATGCAAAAATGCCTGCTGCTGGGTTTTACGGATGGCGAAAAAGGCTTTTGCCGGAACCTGAACCGCAAGATCCGCCAGACTGCCCGTAAATACAATGCCTTCAACCTCAGTCCTTTTGGCGTGACGCGCGCCTGGGAACACAGCCGCTTCACCGACCCCTACATGCGCGAAGATCTGATGGATTACGGCGTCATGATCGACACCCTGGAATGCGCTGTCACCTGGTCGCAAATGAAAGAGGTGCATGCCCGCGTGCGCCAGGTGGTCAAGGACCGTCCCAACACGATCTGCATGACCCATCTCTCGCATGCCTACCCGCAAGGCGCCAACCTGTACTGGATCTTCATTGCCAGGATCGACAGCATCCGCGAATATCTCGACCTGCAATACAGCATCCTGCAAACCATTTTGGAAAGCGGGGCGGCCATGAGCCATCATCATGGGGTGGGCAAACAAACCTCACCCTGGCTGGAAGAACAAACGGGTAAAGCCTACATGGATGTTGTGCGCTTGCTCAAAGGACATTTCGACCCGCACAATATTCTCAACCCCGGCGGAACTCTGGGACTGGACATGAACGAAGCCCAGAAGAACAAAATCTGGTCAAAGGATTTATAATATTTACATTGCTTTACCCTGACCATGATGGATTGCTGCAAGCAGCCGTCTGCTTCAAATTCTTTTGCCATTTTTTAACCCAGGAAGGGACTCCGGCATGACCAATCTCCTCGCCATTGATAATGGAACGCAGAGCGTAAAGGCCATTCTGTTCGACCCGCGCGGCAACCTGCTCGCTAAATCGCAGGTGCCATTTGAACCCTATTATTCCGAAGTGCCCGGATGGGCAGAACAACACCCCCAGGTCTTTTGGGATGCTGTCTGCCAGGCCTGCCAGGGCTTGTGGCAGCAGGATGGGGTGGACAAAGCCAGCATTGCTGCGGTAGCCCTGACAACGCAGCGCGCCACGATGATCAATGTGGACGAGAAGGGCGAACCGCTGCGCCCGGCCATCTCCTGGCTGGACCAGCGCCGCACCGAAGGGCTGCCGCCGGTTAGCGGGCTGTGGGGAGCAGCCTTCAAGGTCGCCGGGGCTTCCAAAACTGTGGCCTACCTGCAAGCCGAGGCAGAAGTCAACTGGCTGCGCACACACCAGCCGGAAATCTGGGAGAAGACCCACAAATACATGCTGCTTTCCGGGTATCTGACCTTCAAGCTGGTCGGGGAATTTGTCGACTCTGTCAGCTGCCAGGTGGCTTATCTGCCGTTTGACTACAAGGCCCAGACCTGGGCCAAAGATTCTGACTGGAAATGGCAAGCTGTGCCCATGCCCAGGGAATACCTGGTCGACCTGGTGCCCTGCACCCAGCCTTTGGGCAAGATCAGTCCAGCCGCCAGCCTGGCCACCGGCATACCGGCCGGCCTGCCGTTGATCGCCGCCGCAGCCGACAAGGCCTGCGAAGTGATCGGCTCCGGCTGCCTGGAACCGGACGTGGCCGGTCTCAGCTACGGTTCGTCAGCCACGATCAATACCACCCACACCCGGTATATTGAACCCATGCCGCTCATCCCGCCCTACCCAGCGGCTGTGCCCGGGCGCTACACCCTTGAACTCCAGATCTACCGCGGCTACTGGATGGTCAACTGGTTCAAACAGGAATTTGGCCTGCGCGAACAGCGCCTGGCAGAACAGCGCCAGTGTGCTCCGGAAGAACTGTTTGACGAACTGGTGTCAACCGTACCGCCCGGCAGCGAGGGCCTGGTTTTGCAGCCCTACTGGTCACCCGGGTTGCGCTTCCCCGGGCCGGAAGCCAAAGGCGCCATCATCGGCTTCGGCGCCCATCATACCAGAGCCCATATCTACCGTTCCATTCTGGAAGGGTTGGCCTATGCCTTGCGTGAAGGATCTGAACATTCGGCCAAACGCACGCGGGTAGCCATCCGTGAACTGCGCGTGGCCGGCGGGGGCAGCCAGAGCAATGCCGCCATGCAGCTCACCGCTGACATCTTTGGCCTGCCAGCCAGCCGGCCGCATGTGTACGAGGCCTCCGGTCTCGGGGCGGCCATAGACGCGGCAGTGGGCATCGGGCTGCACCCGGACTTTGAAACAGCAGTCAAGGAAATGACCCGCATCAAGGATACATTTGAACCAGATAAAAAACGGCACAAGGTGTATGACGAGCTATATAATGAAGTTTATCTCGGCATGTATAAACGGCTGAAACCACTGTACGAGAAGCTGCGCAAGATCGGCGAATAAGACCAAAAGTGGGTCATTGAATACGCAGTTTTTTCTCTGCACAGATTGAACCGGACTGCGGGAAGAAAAATAACTCCTTATTCTGGGGTTGATCGCAGGACTGGCGGCAGGTTCACTCTGGTGCAATATGCTGACACCTTCCACAATAATCGACCCCTGGATGCTGGCAGCCTTATGCGGCCTGGGTTTCTTGCAGGCAGAGTTGGTATTTGGATGTCATTGGCTTGCCTGCAAGTCCAACTTCCTGGATTGCAAAGATTAAGCCGGCTCTCATCACCAGTTGGCCGACCCACTGACTGGCAATAATGGCTTTCACACCCGCAGCTTGAGCCCGTTTTCTTTCAGCCACTTGCGGCGCTGTTTGTAATCCGGCAGGATGCGCTCCACCTCTTTCCAAAACTCGGGCGAGTGATTGGGATGTTTGAGGTGACACAGCTCATGCACCACCACGTAATCCACAATCTCCGGCGGCGCCATCATCAATCGCCAGGTGAAATTCAAACTCTTGTGCTGTGCATTACAGGATCCCCATCGTGTTCGCGCACCATTTATCCGCAAACTCTTGTACGAAAACCCACAGACCCGCGAATAATGCGCCAGCCTGTCTGTCAGATATTCCCGCGCCTGGGACCGATACCAGCCGTCTATCCACTCCGCTGCATCAGGCAGCCCGGAAGTACGCAGATCAATCGACTTCCCATTGAATTGCACTTTTATTCGCTGCTTCTCAACATACCGCAGCGGATACAGCTTGCCCAGATAATAAAACTGTTCTCCCTGCTTGTAAGCATGGGCCGGAACGGCAGCCCGAACTGCCGCCTGGCGCTGGCGTACCCAGGCCTCTTTGCTTTGCACAAACTTGAGGATCTGCGCCTCCGTCATTTGGAGTGGAGCGCGCACCTCCAGCGACCCGTTTTCCTGCACGATCAGGGCGATGGTCTTGCGCCGCGAGCGGCGAATATGGTCCGGGCGGATTGGGTTATTTGTCATATTCACCAGTTTTACCATGCTTTGCGCCATTCGGGAACAATGCTCTCGATTCATTTTTATACTTTCAACCTAACCCACATCTCATCTTTCGATGCGATCATCGTCGGTTCATTGGGAAGTAGCTGATGCGCTGTGGTGGGGGTACCCCCCACCAAACTCTTCTTCCACGGCAAATCCCATAGGCCTCATCATCCCGTATTATTTGAAAGATGCTAAAATGTAAGCATACGATTTGTCAGCTGGAGCCGGTTCCGCCACAGTCAGTAATGCCCATCCAGCAGATCATCCAATTTGTTACCGGTCTGGTAGAGAAAAATGCACATAGAGGATTCCTGGATCTTAAACGCCCTGTTGGAAAACACTGCCGATAGTATTTACGTTAAAGATCGCCAATGCCGTTTGTGGCTTATCAGTAAAAAAATGACATTCAGCCTAAAAATTTCTGACCGATCAGAAGCTTACGGAAAAACGGACATTGAACTTTTCGGCAAAGAACTCGGTGAAAGAACCATGCAGGATGATCTGCGAGTGATGGAGACTGGTGAACCGATCATTGGGCTGATTGAACGCTATGTTAATAAAGCCGGCGAAGTAAACTGGACCTCTACCACCAAGTTTCCATTGCGTAACGACCATGGTGAAATCATTGGTTTGCTCGGCATCACACGTGAGATCAATGAATTAAAAGATTCCGAGATCGAGTATAAATGGCTGGCAACCCATGACCCATTAACCGGTTTGGCCAACCGTTTTCTTCTTTCTGACCGCATCGAACAAGCCATCAACCGCGCCAAAAGAGACCTGTCTTTTTTCGGCTTGCTATTCATCGATCTCAACGGATTCAAACATATCAATGATAGCGTTGGACACAGTCAAGGTGACGAATACTTGGTCAAGCTTTCCCGCGTTTTGACCGACAACGTGCGTACTACAGATACAGTGGCACGCATCGGGGGAGATGAATTTGTTGTGCTTTTGGAAAACATCAAGCAAGTGGAAGATACTGCCAATATTGCTCGAAAACTGTCAAAAATGATTCGGGAGAATACAGACCCCATTGGGCACACGATCACTGCGGCGATTGGCATCAGTGTTTTCCCGCGCGATGGAAAAGATTCCGATGCTCTTCTTAAAGCTGCTGATCAGGCTATGTACCAATCCAAAAAGAGTTCAACCCCATATCATTATGCCTGACCCTGAGAGATGAGTCGCCAAGGTCCTGATCTCACAGACAGATAGCAAAATGACCGCTGCATGCAACGGTCATCCTGCCAAGAGGAGAAAGAAGTTGTTTTATAATCCCTGGTTCAGCTTGTAATACAGGTCATTCCAGCGCAATTCTTTTTTGAACTCAAACAAATCCGTCTTGTCATTAATAAGCAAGTATTCCATCCCTGCCATTTCAGCAAAATCCTGCAATTGTTCGCTGGTCACCACCTGGCTGAACCCGGTATGGTGGGCACCGCCAGCAAGGATCCAGGCTGCTGCCGCAACCTTGAGATTTGGCTTTGGCAGCCACAAAGCACGGGCCACTGGCAACTTGGGCAGCGGGGCATCGGTAGGTACAACCTCAACTTCGTTGACCAGCAAGCGGAAACGTTCGCCCATGTGCATGATTGAAGCATTCAACGCCGGGCCGGTGCAGGTGTCAAAAACCAGGCGCGCCGGGTCTTCCTTGCCACCAATGGATAGCTGGTGGATCTCCAACCGCACCTTGCCCTTTGCAATGCTTGGGCAAACCTCCAGCATATGCGCACCCAGCACTTTGTCCCCAGAGGGGCTGAAGTGATAGGTGTAATCTTCCATAAAGGACGTGCCGCCTTCCAGACCGGCACTCATCACCTTCATCGCTCGCAGCAAGGCGGAAGTCTTCCAGTCTCCTTCAGCGCCAAAACCATAGCCATCAGCCATCAAGCGCTGCACCGCCAAACCGGGCAACTGGGCAAGTCCATACAAGTCCTCAAATGTGGTAGTGAACGCATTAAACCCGCCTGATTCCAGAAATACACGCATACCGGCTTCGATGCGGGCAGCCTCTCGCAAGGAAGCGAACTTTGCCCCGCCTTTCTGCAGTTCAGGAGCTACCTGATATTCTTCGTTGTAAACGTCGATCAACCGGTCCACGTCTGCATCTGGAACACCTCGCACCGCCTGCACCAGATCACCCACCCCATGACCAAAAACTGCATAGCCAAGTTGAATATGGGCTTCCACCTTGTCACCTTCGGTTACCGCTACCTCGCGCATATTGTCGCCAAAACGGGCGATCTTTAGATTATGCCAGTCTGCCCAGGCACAGGCCGAACGCGCCCAGGAACTCAAATCCGCCTGGACTTCGGCCTCCTGCCAGTGACCGACCACCACCTTGCGGTTCAGGCGCAGGCGGCTGCCAATGAAACCATATTCGCGGTCACCATGTGCGGCCTGGTTCAGGTTCATGAAATCCATATCAATGTCGGCCCAGGGGATTTCCGCATTGTACTGAGTGTGCAAGTGAACAAATGGTTTTTGAAGCGTGGTCAATCCAGCGATCCACTTTTGGGCCGGTGAGAAGGTGTGCATCCAGGTGATCAAACCAATGCAGTTTTTCTCTGCATTCGCGGCCAGGCAAAGCTCCAGGATATCTTCAGATGTGGTCATTACCGGTTTGAAGACGACCCTGACCGGCAATTTCTCCCCTAGTGCTGCCACAATTTCTTGTGAATGCGTGGCAATCTGCTCCAGCGTTTCAGGTCCATAAAGATGTTGGCTGCCTGTTACGAACCATACCTCATATTGCTTTAAATCGATCATAATTGCATCTCCTTAAAAAATAGCATGCGGACCAACCAGCCCGCTTTATTGCCCATATACATTCGTATAACGGTCATGCAGCCTGGCTACCACATCTGCCGGGATGACATCCGGCGTTCCAATTTGCATCGCCATCCAGACCGAAGCGGCCACATCTTCCGTCATCACCGCAGCTTTCACCGCCGCAGTGGCATCTTTGCCAATCGTGAAGACACCATGATTCTTCAGCAGCACCGCCGGGGATTTGCCAATACTTTCCAGCACCACCTTGCCAATCGCATCGTCACCAATCAGGGCAAACCCGCCACAAGGAATCTCGCAGCCGAACTCATCGGCGATTGCTGTCAACACAACCGGGATCGGTTTTCCCACTGCTGCAAAGGCACAGGCATAGCGTGAGTGGGTATGCACCACCCCGCCCACATCTGAACGATGACGATAAATATACAAATGGCTGTACACATCGGAGGATGGTTTTAATTCGCCTTCCACAATCTTGCCATCCAGATCCACAACCACCATCTGCTCGGGTCGCAACTGTTCATAACGGATGCCCGAGGGTTTGATCACCACCAGATTTGTTTCCGAGTCCCTGGCGCTGACATTCCCGCCGGTCCATACCACCAGATTGTGGCGGGGCAATTCCAGGTGCAGTTCAACCAGTTCTTCCTTTAAATTTTCAAGCATCGCATCTCCACTTGTTGATTTCTCTATAAATAAAATTTCCTATCTCAATCCATCCACAGCAGCTCTTTCGATGACAAGTCCTTTTTTATAACGTTCCATAAAGACCGCAAAGCCGGCAATATCCGCCGGGTCAGGAACAATGGTTTTACTGGTTTCTTTTGCAAAAACCTTGTCGGTAAGATAGCACTCCAATGATTCATTTTCTTCCTGATAGAGCAAATAGGAAGCAAGTAAAGCAATCCCCCATGCGCCGCCTTCACCGGCAGTCTCCATGACGGAGATGGGGACATTCATGGCTGCCGCCATGAGCCTTTGGCCAACATCTTTTGTTTTAAAGAATCCCCCGTGACCGAGAACCTGATCGATCTTCACCTTCTCCTGCTCAAAGAGGATGTCCAACCCGATCTTCAATGCTCCCAACGCCGAGAACAGATGCACGCGCATGAAATTTGAGAGATTGAAATTGCTCTCGGGAGTTCGAACGAACAGCGGGCGTCCCTCTTCAATGTGCGTGATGTGCTCGCCCGACAAATAATTGTAAGCAAGGAGTCCACCGCAATCCATATCACCCATAAGAGCTTTTTGATACAGCATTTCAAACAGCCTGGTTTGACTGACCTCCACACCCATCAATTGAGTGAATTCATAGAAGAGATCAATCCATGCATTGAGATCTGATGTGCAGTTGTTGCTGTGCACCATGGCTACCGGCTTGCCGGTGGGTGTTGTTACCATGTCAATTTCGGGATAGACTTTTGACAGCGCCTTTTCCAATACGATCATGGCAAAAACAGAGGTTCCGGCGGAAACGTTGCCCGTTCTCTCAGCAACGCTGTTTGTTGCAACCATGCCTGTGCCTGCATCTCCCTCCGGTGGACAAAGCGGGATGCCCGCACTCAGGTTTCCCGCAGGGTCAAGCAGCCTTGCGCCTTCTTCGGTAAGAACGCCTGCATCGTCTCCCGCCGCAAGCACTTCAGGCAAAATGTCCTGGATTTTCCACGAGATGTTTTTTGCTTCGATTTGTTGGTTGAACAACCCGATCATACCCTTATCATAATCATTGGTCTGGCTATCGATGGGGAACATGCCCGATGCTTCGCCAATGCCCACCACTTTTTTTCCTGTCAATTTCCAATGAACGTAGCCTGCCAGTGTAGTCAGATAGCTGACATCTATGATGTGGGGTTCCTCGTTTAAAATTGCCTGATAGAGGTGGGCAATGCTCCAGCGCTGGGGAATGTTGAATTTGAAAAGTTCGGTGAGTTCCCTGGAAGCCTGTTCGGTTATGGTATTCCGCCATGTACGAAACGGGGCAAGCAGGGTTCCTTTTTTGTCAAACGCCATGTAACCGTGCATCATGGCACTGAAACCGATGGCGCCAATGGTTTGGAGCGGTGTATTGTATTTCTCCAAAACCTCGTTGCTGAGCTTGCGGTAACTTTCCTGCACACCTGTCCACACATCTTCGAGGCTGTATGTCCAGATGCCGTTTTCGAATTGGTTCTCCCATTCATAGCTTCCTGATGCGATCGATACATGATCAATGCCGATCAGCACTGCCTTGATGCGCGTCGAGCCAAGTTCGATGCCAAGGACAGTCTGTCCATTCTCAATAACTTTTTGGAAATCCTTTTGATCCATGTTCATCTCCCATAATCGTGCGCTGTATTTCTGTGATGCAAATTCTGTTAAGTGCTCTACCTGTTTTCGACCAGGACAGATTGCGCCCATCCAGTACTTAACCGGGATACCAGATAATCCTGGGGTCATCTGGCGAGCGTTCATATTCCCAGGCGGAATCAGCCATTTTTTGCATGTCGTACGTTGGCCGCCAGCCTAAAAGCAGTTTTGCCTTGGCGTTATCCAGCCATGTGGAATGGTAAGGGGTTTTGATGCCCACCGTTGGCAAGTCGCGACTTGCTGAAAGGTAGTGTCCCAGTTCACCATAGTCAATGGGTTCATCCATGCTGATGTTGAACAGTTGCTGCCGTGCCCTGGGATGGTCGATGGCTAACATCAGGGCGCTGACCACATCCTCCACATGCACAAAGTTACGCTTGACGGGCTGTCCATCGGGGTCAAGCATTACAGGGATGGTGTGGGTGCTGAGATATTCATCAGCCTGCTGCGGGCTGACCAAATCCCGCCAGCGCGGGCCACCAAACACATCCTCGCCGAAGGAAAGCTGGTACTTGAAATCATCCTTTTCCATGATCCAGGGAGCACGAAGGCAGCACCCGTTCAGGTCATACTGGCTGTAATACTGTTCAAGCATGACTTCTTCCAGAACTTTTGAGAGCGCATAACAACCAGGGTACGCAGAGTGTTTTTGAGTCTCGGTAACGGGAAGAGGGTGTGGGTAGATAAAATGACCAACACTGGCATCTCCGCCAACCATGATGAATTGCTGAAAAGTGGAGCTGGAGCGACAGGTCTCTAAAAGCCAGAACAGACCTTTAACAGCAACATCGATTATCTGTTCAGGGGTTTCTTTGACAGTTGCCAGATGAATGACGTGTGTCACATCCTCCAGCGCTTTTTCCACCACTTCCAGGTTCTGGATGGAACCATGAATAATTTCAATGCACGGGTGCTCTTCCAGTGGGCGGTTGTGACACAAAGCCCGAATGGTCAGCGAGTCAAATTTCGATTCGTGCAACAGGCGTTTGATGAGAGTCTTCCCAACTTTGCCGGTAGCCCCTGTGATCAGAATTTTTCTCGCCTTATTCATATTGATTCCTTGTGCAGATATGGACAATGGGTATCTGATCTGCATTGAAAAGTTTTGACAGGAACAATATAGCGCTAATCTGTTTACCGCCATTGCGTGGGTCACCTTTCGCAAAGAACAACAAGTTAAGCCTGGTGGACACACGCGCAACAATAATTCGCTGGTGAGATCATTACGTCTGTAGTGACCAGCAAGCGGTTGTGCATTTGATGCTTTTGATCTATGGTTGGTCCTGGGGGGAGCCTGGCCGTTGCCATGTCATCGGCAACGGTTCCAGAAGATACTCACCCAAAGAGTCCAATTGTATCGTTTTGTTCTGGAAATAAATCGTCCTCAGTGCAACCCTCTTTAATGCCGGGCAAGGACAATGTTATTCCCCGAAATAATGATGGTGATCCATCAAAGGTTTTCAGCAAAGGTAAAGCTGAAAACCTTTCTGTATGGAAAGCTCGTGATTCGAAAGTTAATGTTCTGGTGTTGGGTGGTCTGTTGATGTCAAAAAGCTGCTGAAATGTTTCCGCCACCTACACTGCATTCTTGTTCTTGTTATAAACGTCGAAGAAAACAGCGAGCAGTAGCACGAAGCCTTTGATCGCTTGCTGCCAGTCAATTCCGATGCCAACGATGGACATACCATTGTTCATCACACCAATAAGGAAGGCGCCAACCACAGCACCGATGACTGTACCAATACCACCAGTGGCGGATGCACCACCGATGAAACAAGCCGCGATGACATCCAATTCAAAACCATTACCTGCTTTGGGAGTCGCGGTATTCAATCGGGCAGCAACGATCAGGCCTGCCAAAGCCGCAAGAACACCCATGTTGACAAAAGTGAGGAATAGCAAGCGCGGTGTGTTCACACCAGAGAGCCTGGCGGCTTTTTCATTGCCGCCCATCGCAAAAATTCGGCGGCCGATCTTGGTCTGGCTGGTAACAAATGAATAGAAAGCGATCAGCGCAAACATTACCACAAGCACATTCGGCAAGCCCTTGTAGGAAGCCATCAAATAACACAAACCCATGATTGCCCCAGTGATCACTACATTTTTGACAATAAAGAAATGCAGTGGAATAACATCAAAACCATACCTTTGTTGGTTTTTTCTGGTGCGGATATCAATAAAGACCACAATGGCCGAGAGGATGAGCCCCAGCAAAAGAGTGGTGATGTGCAAACCCGGGTAATTAAATACGTCGCCGATAAAGCCGGAGCTTAATCGTTGGAACTGCACCGGGAATGGGCCTACAGCTTCACCTTGCAGCATGACCAGGGTTAAACCCCGAAAGATCAACATGCCTGCCAGAGTGACAATAAAGGCCGGGATTTTTACGTAGGCAACCCAATAACCCTGCCAAGCGCCGATTAATGCACCGATCAACAAGGACAGCAAGATCGTCAGTCCCCAATGCATATTCCACTTGACCATCATCACTGCGGCAACTGCGCCGACGAATGCAGCAACGGATCCGACGGAAAGATCGATCCACCCAGAAACAATGATCAAAAGCATGCCCAAGGCCATGATGATGATGTAGCTGTTCTGCAAAACAAGGTTGGTAATATTGATTGGCTTCATGAGGATGCCCCCTGTTCTCCACTGGAAGAACATCATAATCACGATCAGGGCGATCAACATGCCATATTCACGAACATTATCCTTGAAAAGCCTTGACAAAGTCTTCATTTTTGCATTACCTCTTGTTGTGTCATGATACATTTCATAATATTTTCTTGAGAAGCATCTTTTGCTGCCATTTCACCAACAATCTCACCGCCGCGCATTACATAGATGCGATCGCAAACGCCCAGAATTTCCGGTAATTCGGATGAGATCAGAATGATCGCCTTGCCCTCACTGGCCAGTTGATTAATAATGGTGTAAATTTCGAATTTTGCGCCAACATCAATGCCACGTGTGGGTTCATCCAGAAACAGGATATCTGGACTTGCAAACAACCATTTGCTCAACACCACTTTTTGCTGGTTGCCACCCGAAAGATTGACTGCTTTTTGTAAAATACTTGAGCATCTGATATTCAGTTTTTCCCGGTATTCCCTGGTGACGGACATTTCTTTGGGTTCGTTGATGGCTACACCCTTCGAAATTGCATCCAGGTTTGTCAGCGTGATGTTATCTTTAATCGCATCTATCAAGATCAGACCGTAGGCCTTTCGATCTTCGGTGGCATAAGCAATGCCGTTAGAAATGGCCTTTTCAATGGTGCTGATGTCGATCTCTTTTCCTTGTTTGAGAGCCGTACCACTTACACGAGTGCCGTAGGCTCGCCCGAAAACGCTCATTGCCAGTTCAGTTCTTCCTGAACCCATTAAGCCGGCAAGACCAACAACTTCACCCTTACGAACCTTGATATTCACATTATTGGAAATCTTGCGATCCTCATGCAATGGATGGTAAGCGTTCCAGTCGCGAATCTCAAAAATGACATCGCCGATTTCAGTATCACGGGGCGGGAAACGGTGGGTAATATCGCGGCCCACCATGCCGCGGATGATGCGGTCTTCAGTAATCGAGTCGGCCCGGCAATCGAGGGTTTCAATGGTGGCGCCATCGCGCAAGATGGTGATCGAGTCAGCCACTTTGGAAACTTCACTCAATTTGTGCGAAATCAAAATGGATGAAATGCCTTGAGCCTTGAATTGCAGCAGCAACTCCAGGAGTTTTTCGCTATCTGTTTCATTTAACGAAGCGGTTGGTTCATCCAGAATCAAAAGCTGAACTTCTTTTGCCAGGGCCTTTGCAATTTCAACCAACTGCTGTTTTCCAACGCCCATGTTGGTGATGAGCGTGTTGGGTGATTCCTGTAAACCCACTTTTTCCAGTAATTCCTTCGTTCTTAAAATGGTTTCGTTCCAGTTGATCACACCATTTTTGGCACGTTCGTTCCCCAGAAAAAGATTTTCAGCAATGGAAAGAAAAGGGATCAGAGCAAGTTCTTGATGAATGATCACAAGGCCAACTGCTTCGGATTGGGTAATATCGCGGAAGCGGCATTCTTTGCCTTTGAAATAGATTTCCCCTTCGTATGAACCATAAGGGTATACACCACTCAACACCTTCATCAAGGTCGATTTTCCTGCTCCGTTCTCTCCAACCAGGGCATGAATTTCTCCTTGACGGACACTGAAATTCACATCGTCGAGGGCCTTTACACCAGGGAAAGTCTTAGTGATGTTGCGCATTTCCAATATACGATCAGACATTTTTTTCTTGTCCTTGTTTGATGATGTAGAATGGCAAATTCATATTCCTTATCCTTGCTTATTTTAGCTCAAAGACTAAAAATGTACAGAATAATCTCTTAATGCAAAAACAATATTACCAGGCAGAAGAGTGTGTGAGGGCGATGAAACCCTCACACACCGGTGTGCATTCAGAATTACTTCAGTTGGTCAGCAGTGTAGTAGCCGCTGTCGATCAAATACATTTCATAATTTGTTACGTCAACGCTGAAGGGGATCAACAGGTAAGACGGAACAATTTTGACGCCGTTGTCATAGGTCTTGGTGTCATTGACCGGAACTTCTTCGCCCTTCAAAGCGGCATCAACCATGGCAGCAGTCTGCTTGGCAAGTTCACGGGTATCCTTGAAGACGGTATAGGTCTGTTCACCAGCGATCATGGATTTGACGGAAGCAATTTCAGCGTCCTGGCCGGTGACCACAGGCATGGGCTGGCCTTCGGTGCCATAACCAACACCCTTGAGGGCCGAAAGGATACCAATGCTCAGACCGTCGTACGGGGCGAGAACAGCATCAACACGCTTGTCAGTGTAATAGGCGCTCAACAGGTTTTCCATGCGGGCCTGGGCGACGATACCGTCCCAGCGCAGGGTGGAAACTTTGTCCATGCCCATTTGACCAGACTGAACAACCAGCTTGCCGCTGTCAATGTAGGGCTGCAGGATGGACATGGCGCCATCATAGAAATAGAAGGCATTGGTGTCGTCGGGGGAGCCGCCGAAAAGTTCGATATTGAAGGGGCCTTCTGCATTCTTCAGGTCCAAACCGGTTTCGATCTGGGTACCCATGATGACGCCCACGCCAAAGTTGTCGAAGGTGGCGTAGTAGTCAACGTTTTCGGTCTTGGAGATCAAGCGGTCGTAGGCGATGACAAGAATACCAGCGTCATGAGCCTGCTGCAGAACGTCTGAAAGAGTGGTACCATCGATTGCAGCGATCACGAGAACATCCACACCCTTGGTGACCATGTTTTCGATCTGGGCAAGCTGATTCGGGATATCATCATCTGCAAATTGCAGATCAGTTTTGTAGCCCATATCTTGGAAGACTTTGACCATGCTCTCGCCGTCAGAAATCCAGCGGGTAGAGGTCTTGGTGGGCATGGAAATGCCTACGAATTTTGCTTCGGCAGCGGGTGCTTCAGCAGCAGGGGCTTCGGCAGCAGGGGCTTCGGCAGCGGGTGCTTCAGCAGCAGGGGCTTCGGCCGCGGGGGCAGGAGCAGCAGCAGGAGCAGCGCAAGCCGAAAGAACAAGGCTGGCCAAAATCAGAACACCAAAGAGCTTATACAACATTTTTTTAGACATTTCTTCTCCTCATACAAAGTTTTTGAATGTTTGGTTTGAAAAACATTCACAAGATGAATTTCCACCTAGCTGCGATGGAATTGTCCTACCAGGGAAAGTGCATTACTGAATCTAGTACCACCTCCCCTTTCACGCTCACCTCTAATTATTCTTTTTCATCACCTCCTTTTTCCACACTTGCATAGATGTCAAAAGACAAATGTTCATACACTAAAGTGGGAAGACTCATCACCTTTTCATTGAGCTCTTACGAATAGTAAGCGTTGGTGTCAACATGATGGTTTTCGATTCTTCAACAGGTACATCGTTCTGATCAGCCTCAATCAGCTTGACAACTTCCTGCACGGCAACCGTGCCCAATTTGAGATGATCCTGGCGGATGCTGCTCAACGGGGGCGAAAAATAGGCGGCCTCACTGATATCATCAAATCCTACGATGCCAATATCCTGCGGGATGCGCAGACCGTTCTGACAGGCATACTGGATCACACCCAATGCCATCTGGTCGTTGGCCACAAAAATTGCATCCATCTCCGGGTATTGCTTGTATAGTTTCTCAACCGCCTGCGCACCACTGGCTGATGACCAATTGCCCTCTACCCAGTGATCCTCTTGAGCTATTTTGCCAATTTCCTTCAGGCAATCTTTCCAGGCTGCCATGCGCTGACGGGATTCCCACCAATCCAATGGACCGGCAATGTGCCCGATGTTTTGATAACCCTGCTCCAGCAGGTGCGACATCGCCATGCGCCCACCCAGGTAATTGTTGACGGACACTGTCGACACCCCCTGGCGCGGCTCCATG